>JABMPH010000310.1 GCA_013203805.1 Bacteroidota bacterium
AAGTTTTAATAAATTTTCAAAACAGGCCGGACGTGAAATCAAATATGGCGAGTTTGCTGAAAATATCACAACTGAAGGGCTTGAAATTTTTAAAACAGCTCCTCTCGATAGGTTCTCAAATAAAGACATTGAGCTTGAAGTAACACAAATTGGTAAAAAATGTCATGGTGATTCATGTGCTATTTTTAAGGAAGTAGGTAATTGTGTGATGCCAAAGGAAGGGATTTTTGTTAGAGTTATTCGAGGTGGTAGTCTTAAGACCGGTGATGTTTTGGAATATCATCAGCGCATTTTTAAGACTTTAATAATTACTCTAAGCGATAGAGCAAGTATTGGTGAATATGAAGATAGAAGTGGCCCCAGAGTAACTGAGCTAGTAGAGACATTCTGCCAAATGAATAACTTCAAATTCGAGATTGAAAATATTGTTATTCCTGATGATGAGGCTCAATTGGAAAAACTTATTTCAAATTCAGTAGGTAATTACGATTTCGTCTTCACAACCGGTGGTACCGGAATAGGGCCACGGGATATAACTGTTGATGTTATTAAGCCATTGCTAGATAAAGAAATTCCGGGCATTATGGACCTTATCCGTATGAAGTACGGAATGGAAAAACCCAACGCCCTCATAAGCAGAAGTGTTGCAGGATTAATTGGTAATACTATGGTATTCACCCTGCCTGGGAGTGTGAAAGCTGTTAACGAGTATATGGCAGAAATCACGAAAGTGCTTAAGCATTTAGTTTTGATGCTATATGGTATAGATGCGCATTAATATTTCATTATTCATAACGCAAAAACTATACTTGACATATATTTTCAATTGTCGGAAATAACTATTTTCAATGTTGCTAAAACACTATTATCTTTTGTTAACCGAATGATATACATGCCACCTTTAAGGTTTTCCCGGTTAAAAATATAATTCGATCCTGAAATATTATTTATATGTTTTACCTGCTGTCCATATAAATTATAAATTTTCAAGCTTACATCATTTAATAAAAAACCTGTTTGTAAGGTAGTTATAGAGAAAAAAGGATTTGGATAGTTACAAATTGATTTATCAAAGTAATTAGTTTGTATTCCAGTTATTGTTTGGGTTATTGGTGATAGTGATGCACCAGGTCCACCATATGCACCCATATCATTTCTTAATAAACCTTTTGACGGAAATAATGCTGTTCTTAGCATACTGCTATTTTCAATGTCGTTGTACTTTGTGGTTGTGTCTCCTGAATCAATGCAAGGAGAATTATCTCCAAGAATATAGCTAAATTATATCGAACTCTGGGTTTAAATCAATATTACCACTTCCTGTATAACCTCCTTGAATGTTAGAATATGTAACCGCTGGGATTGAGGATACTGCTTTTATTTGTATGGAAGGGAAATTATCCCAAACTATGTTGTTTTTTTAAATAACGTTTGATGCCGACCATATAGATAAGCCTACTGTACCATTGGTAAGTGTTGAGGTATTATTCGTGATTGTGTTGTTGATTATAATTTTAGGTGTTGAGCCTAAATTACCATACATCCAAATCCCTGAACCTCCAGAATTAGATGCAATTACATTGTTATTAATTCTGCATGCGGTAAAATTCAATACAATACCAGCCCCATATCTTGCTTGGTTGTAAATTATTAAGTTATTGTTAATTATAGGGTTACCATCCCCAATGCGAATTCCACCACCACCTGTACTTACTACTCCACTTGTGTTTGTTACTATATTATTGATTAAAATATTATGTTTAATAGTAGGTGAAGAGAGTTCGATCAATATGCCTCCACCTTCTCGGTACAATCCTGCACCATGAATATCATTCCATATTGTTCCTGTTCCCCCGGTGATTGTAAATCCCTGCAATACAGCGGTTGAGTCCTCACCTGAATTAAAAATCACGCAACTTGCAGTATCGGCATGGACAGGATTACTGCCATTGATAACTGTTGATGATATGAAGGATGTATCTGAAGTAACATAATACAGACTTGTTACAAAAACATTTTTCCCTTTGAAATTTAATAAATTTTAAAGGCATTCTAATCCACATTTCAGTTTGCAATCATTCAATCCTAATAAGCTTTTGATATGAAATGGATTTGTTAATTTGAAGTTTTAACAGATAAAGCCCGCTGTTATTTATGAGATTTATCTTAAAATTATATTTGCCAACTGGAACCTTATTTGCTTGATGTAAATAAAAGAGTTCACCATTCATATTGTACAATTCTAAGATAATAGTACTATTGTTTTCAGGTACATTAAACTCCACATTTACATATTCAGCGAATGGATTAGGATAAGCAATAATTTGAATATTATTTAATTCAGGTTTACTGATATTTTCATCCCAACCATTAATAAATCCGGAATCTAATTCATAAATAAATCCTGCTTTACCATATTCTGAGTGGTTTAATCTTCCTCCAGCCCATATGCTTCCATCGTGAAGTACATTTGCACAAATACCCATGTTTTCACCTTTAAAATCCCCAGATCTTGTATATGTACTTATTATATTAGCGCTTGTGTCGATAATTCCTATTACAACATTTGAATTATTAAGTTCTTTTGATCCATCCCTTGTAAAACCGGTAATGATCAAATGACTTCTGTTCTTGTCGTAGTCAATATCCGTTGGCGATTCAATATTAAAGGTATCTTCTTTAAATAGATACTCCCAACTTTCTAACCCATTATGCGGATTTATCTTCCTTACAGTGCTATAATTGTCATGATATCCAATAGTATATAAATATGATGAATCCTCATCAATAACAAACTTAAGAGTATTCTTACCAGTGGTGAACGTATTTGTCCAATTTGTTTCAAAGGTGACTAGGTTAATGCTTTTGATTAATTCATTATCATTATAATCATTGCCACAAATGATAATGCTATTGTTTATAGATTTTGAGACGTAGTTAATTTGCTGAATATCAGGAAAACAAACTTTGTCGTTAGTGTCATGTGTTGTATTGTTAAGCTCAATCATCCGATTACAATAATCTTTCATTCCAAAAATGAGAGTTGTAGAATCCGAATTGCTAACTGTATACTTTGATTGTGTAATTATATTATTGATATTAATATTTAAATCATATTCGGAGGATAATCCATTCTCATCGATCTTCCTGTAAAATAGATTGTTCATTTTTTCATAGAAAACAAATGAATTTGTTCCATTATTTAATATTTCAATGGGATGAGCATATTCAGTTCCAATATGAAATTTATAAGTTTCTTTCAAGAGTCCATATTTGTTAATAAAATAAACATAGATACTGTCGAGTACATTTGTGTTAACCTTATCATATCCTGAGGCAGTGAAAATAATTGTGTGGTTATCAATAAACGATAATTCTTCTGGGATTAGCAAGTAGCTGGAGTTAAATAATTTATCCCAACTTAGGTTATTATTTACATTATATAATTCGAGTATTGTCCTTCTTCCAAGCCGTTTAAGTATAATAGTGTTATAATCTCCGAATTTCTCAATCTGCTGGGTTTGGGATGGATATTGATAACTCCCACTCACATATTTCTTTCTTATTACTTTACCCGATTCTTCATTCAGTTTTATTAGAGTTGTTTTACTTTTTTTATTGCCAATTTCAAAACCGGTTTGGAGTTCTCCTACAAAGTAGGGTGCATCGTTAATATAACAAGCAGCCAGACCAATGCTAATATCATCATAATAGCTCGAATCTTCAGTAATAGTTACTTCATATAACGCATCTCCTGTATTGGAGTCTAATTTTAATATTCCCCAACACTCAGGCCCATAATTAGCATCACCGTAATAACCAGTCAAGTAAACATTATTGTTGCGATCCAAATCTATGGATGTAGCACTAGCACTGCCTCCGCTGTGAGAAGCTGGTAATCCAACACCTGTAAACTTATATGCAGATTGCCATTTAATGTTACCCGAACTCTTGTTAATATTTGTTGCATTAAAACTATAATATCCCCCGCCGTGAAGTGTATGTTGCCAGGTTACAAAAATATTTTTGTCAGTAATTATATAATCTCTACATCTAACATCGCCCGAAGGTACAGTTAGGTCCCATAACAAACTGCCGTTGTCTTTATTTACACAGATTACTTTCCCCTTTTCTATTGTTTAATCCTTTCGGCCAAATAAGAAAATACTATCAGTGTTCTCTATGTATATCTGTTGAAAATCAAAAATATCAGCGATAGTATGTTGCGTTTTCCATATTATACTATCTAGATTTGTACTACTTACTTTATATATCGTGTCGTGTTTTGTATAGTAAATATTTTTTTGTTCGTCACAAATAAGTCCAAAATATGGCCTATGTGATGAAATCTTTCCAATTAAATGTGTGGAGATTGTAAAGCCATTGTTTTTGTTAATTAATGTCATTTTTATCTCATGCTGTCCTCCATCGTAATCATCGCAATAGCCAATTAGCAATTTATTTTGATCGTAATCGATGATATATTGTATATGCTCGGAATGACCAGTATCAAAACGTCTCTTCCATAATATATTACCATTTTCAGGGTTGACCTTCCATATTTCCTTGTAATTATTACCCCAGTCACCTACAAAACTTGTTGCATATACTCCATTATTCGTATTCAGTAATTTGTGAATATATGCGTTTGGGCTATTATAATGTGTAAAATCAAAAGTAGTTGTTGACCAAATAACATTACCAATAGTGTCAATTTTAATAATTGAGGGTGTATTTTTGGAATCACCAAATGAGCTCCCTCCAATGATTATATAGTCATCCCCTTTGATGTGGTCAAATATCCTTCCTCCTTCTGTCATACCTGCATCACTAAAATAGTGCTCACTGTATTGCCCTTTTATATATAATGTAGAAAACAAGAATAAAAAAAGAAGTATTGTATTTAGTTTAGTCATGTCATTTTTATTAAACCCTATCTCAAATGTATAATAAAATATATGTATTTTTTCGTAAATCTAACAAAAATAGTCATAAACAGAGATGTATATTGTAGGTTTATTTTTTAGTATATTATTAACTCAAAAACATGCCAATGAGAATCAATTGCAATAAACATTTTTTACATTTTAATAATTACTTTCTAATATCTTATTGCCTATTTTTGCAAATCATAGTTTTCCATAACAGAAATTGAAATGATGCAACTAATTGAATGTGTTCCTAATTTTAGTGAAGGCCGTGATATGGCTATTATAAAACAGATAACTGACGAAATTGAAAAAGTAGAAGGTGTTAAGCTTCTGGATGTTGACCCGGGAGCTGCAACAAACCGTACAGTAGTTACAATTGTAGGTGAGCCTGACCAAGTTCTTAAAGCTGCCTTTGCTGCTGTAAAAAAGGCTGCCGAGGTTATAGACATGCGCCATCAAAAGGGTGAGCATCCACGTTTCGGTGCTACTGATGTATGCCCGCTGGTTCCTATCTCGAATATTACAATGGAAGAAACAGTTGCGTATGCACGTAGATTAGCTGAACGCATTGGTAAAGAGCTTGGAATTCCGATTTATTGTTATGAAAATGCTGCTTTTACAGATGAAAGAAGAAATCTTGCAACATGTCGTTCGGGAGAATATGAAGGACTAAAAGTAAAACTAGCTGATCCACATTGGAAGCCTGATTTTGGTCCTGCACAATTTAATGAAAGAGTAGCAGGAAGTGGTGTTACAGCTGTTGGAGCCCGTGACTTTCTTGTGGCTTTTAATGTAAATCTAAATACTACTTCAACACGCCGTGCCAATGCAATTGCGTTTGATGTTCGTGAACGCGGAAGAACAAAACGAGAAGGTAATCCTGTTACAGGAAAAATAGTTAATGATGAAAACGGAAAACCAGTAATGATTCCGGGATCATTAAAATCTGTTAAGGCAATTGGCTGGTTTATTGAAGAGTATGATGTTGCTCAAATATCAATGAATCTTACAAATATCAGTATTACACCAGTTCATATTGCATATGACGAAGTTTGGAAAAAAGCTGATGCCAGAGGCGTTCGTGTAACAGGCTCAGAGTTGGTGGGGCTAATTCCTCTCGAAGCCATGCTTGAGGCAGGAAGATATTTTCTGCGCAAGCAGGAACGTTCGGTTGGGGTAGACAATGATGAGTTAATTAGAATCGCCATTAAGTCGATGGGGTTGGCTGAATTAAAACCATTTAAACCCAAGGAAAGAATTATTGAGTATATGCTCGAAAGCAACACTAAAAAGCTTGTTGATATGACCATAACTGGTTTTGCCAACGAAACTGCCTCCGAATCCCCTGCCCCCGGTGGTGGTTCAATTGCTGCGTATGCTGGCGTACTCGGTGTTTCGCTGGGAACCATGGTTGCTAACCTAAGTGCTCATAAAAGAGGCTGGGACGATCGTTGGGAGGAATTTTCTGATTGGGCTCAACAAGGACAAAAGTATAAAGATGAGTTACTTCGATTAGTTGATGAAGATACAAATGCCTTCAATAAAATTATGGATGCTTTTGGTCTCCCAAATAAATCTGACGATGAAAAGAGGATAAGAAAAGAAACCATTGAGAATGCTTCAAAATATGCAATGGAGATTCCATTTAAAGTAATGGAAACTTCATATAATTCAATGGAAGTAATGAAGGCGATGGCTGAGGTTGGCAATCCAAACTCAGTATCGGATGCCGGTGTTGGGGCTCTATGTGCTCTTACTGCTGTTGAGGGAGCTTATCTGAACGTAAAGATAAATGCATCGGGTATTGATGATAAGGTGTTCACTGATGAACTTGTGAAGAAGGGTGCTGATATCGCTTTAAAAGCTAAAGGATGTAGAGATACTATAATAAAAATTGTTGATCAAAAGATAACGGAATTGTAATAGTTCAATTTTGTCATCCTGAGCGCAGCGAAGAATCTATCTGATATTATGAGATTCTTCACGTTGTTCAGAATGACAAATATCACAATTTATTTATATGTATTAAAACCAAATGTTGATTCAGTAAAAAGTTAAACATATATGGACGCTTTTACTACCATTTTACTATATTTTACATCGTTTTTTACGTTGATGAATCCCATGGGAATTATGCCGGTTTTCTTATCCAAGACTTCGGAATTGTCAAAAAGGGAAAGAAGAAAAACAGCCATAAAAGCAACAGTTACTGCCACATCAGTGCTAGTACTATTTGCATTCCTTGGTGAATATCTGTTTAATTTTTTTGGAATTTCAGTTGCAGGCTTACAGGTTGTTGGGGGAGTACTTTTCTTCATAATGGGTTACGATATGCTAAATGCCAGACTTAGTCCAATGAAAATAACAGCCGAAGATGTGGATAAATATGTAGATGATATTTCAATAACCCCGTTGGGAATTCCAATGATTGCAGGACCTGGTGCTATTACAAATGCAATCGTACTAATGGGTGAAAGTAAAAGTAATACTGATTCTGCTTTGGTGATTTTCTCAATAGTATTAGTTTCATTAACTTTGATGATTGTATTATTCGGGGCCGTGGGAATTACAAAGTTTTTGGGCGATAAAGGAAACAAAATAATGATGAAGCTGATGGGACTTATTGTAATGGTTATTGCTGTGGAATTCTTTTTTGCGGGTATAACACCTTATATCCAGACAATTATGAATTATTAAAAATATTCCGATTTAATATTGCATATTATATATAAAGTTGGTATTTTTGCCGTCCGAAATTTAAAGCGAATACAGAAATGGCTAAAAAGAGCAAAGACGCAAGGATACAGGTAATAATGGAATGTACTGAGCACAAGACCAGTGGAATGCCAGGAACATCCAGGTATATTACTACAAAAAATAAAAAGAATACTCCTGAAAGACTCGAGTTAAAGAAATATAACCCGATCTTGAAGAAAATGACTGTTCACAGAGAAATTAAATAATATAGATTATGGCTAAGAAAGTAGTTGCATCGTTACAATCCTCCGGAAAGGATTTTGCAAAGGTTATTAAAATGAGCAGATCAGCTAAATCTGGCGCTTATTCTTTTAAAGAAGAGATTATTCCTACAGATCAGGTTAAAGAATATTTTGATAAAAAATAAAGTTTAGTTAAGATATAATTTTGATCTTACTGAAAAGGCTTTTTCCTGCTATGTGGGGAGAAGCTTTTTTTGTTGGTTCTTACTGAAATCAAGATCATTAAGAACAAAAAACATTAAATAGTTAAATTGTTACAATAATAGGATGGGTATATTTTCAATATTTTCAAAAAAACAGCAAAAGGAAGACCTGAATAAGGGTTTGGAAAAAACACGGCAGAATGTGTTTAGCAAACTTTCGAAAGCTGTTATTGGTAAGTCGAAGGTTGATGATGAAGTATTGGATAACTTAGAAGAAGCTCTGGTAATGTCGGATGTTGGTGTTCCTACTACCTTAAAAATTATCGAGCGAATTGAAAGTAGAGTCGCACGTGATAAGTACCTTGGCGTTGAAGAGTTAAACCAAATACTCAAGGATGAAATTGAACAATTATTACAAGAAAATAATACAAGCGATGGCGAAGACTTTGATTTGCCCATGGGAAGCAAACCATATGTAATTATGGTTGTGGGTGTTAATGGGGTTGGTAAAACTACAACAATAGGCAAATTAGCTTACAATTTTAAAATGGCTGGTAAACAAGTAGTCTTGGGTGCCGCCGATACATTTAGAGCTGCAGCTGTAAATCAGCTTACAATATGGGCCGAAAGAGTTGGAGTGCCAATCGTAAGTCAGGGTATGGGTGCCGATCCGGCATCAGTTGCCTATGATACATTAAAATCTGCAATTGCTTCAGATGCCGATGTAGTGATTATAGATACTGCCGGACGTTTACACAATAAGGTAAATCTTATGAATGAGCTTTCGAAGACAAGTCGTGTGATGAAAAAGTTATTACCTGATGCCCCTCATGAAATATTGTTAGTGCTTGATGCTTCAACCGGACAAAATGCCATCGAACAGGCAAGGCAGTTTATTGCAGCCACTGAGGTTAATGCAATAGCACTCACCAAGCTTGATGGAACTGCCAAAGGCGGAGTAGTAATTGGAGTATCTGATCAATTTAAAATCCCGGTAAAATATATTGGCGTTGGTGAAAAGATGGAAGACCTCCAGATTTTTAATCGCAAAGCTTTTGTTGATAGTTTATTTGCGTAAAATTATTTGGGTCTCATATTCTTATTTTTACTGAGTTCATGGAATTTATTAATCCTATGTTTTTTTACTTCAACTAAGATGAATATTTCAGAATATTTTGCAAAATAAAACTAAGTTTTAAAGGATCTCTAAACATTCCTTTTTTTTAGATAGAACAAAGATGAAGAAAAAGATAAATATAATTACACTTGGATGTTCAAAAAATTTAGTGGACTCAGAAGTTCTAATGGGACAATTGAAAGAAAATTATTCAATTGCGCATGATTCAAATGAAGATGCTGAGGTAATAGTAATAAATACCTGTGGTTTTATTCATGATGCAAAGGAAGAATCAATAGATACAATACTCAGGGCGGTTCAGTCAAAAATTGATGGCAACACTAAAAAAGTAATTGTTACCGGCTGTTTATCCGAGAGATATAAAAAAGATCTTTCCGCTGAAATAAAAGATGTTGATGGGTTTTTTGGTGTAAACGAACTACCCGAAATACTCAATGCACTTGATACTGATTATAAAAAAGAACTCATTGGTGAACGTCTGATTACTACTCCAAAACATTATGCGTATCTTAAAATTTCGGAGGGCTGTAATAGAAATTGTTCATTCTGTGCCATTCCACTAATCAGAGGGAAGCATAAATCAAAATCGAAAGAAGAAATCATTAAAGAGGTTAATTTTCTTGCCAAGCAGGGGGTAAAAGAAGTTATGCTTATTGCTCAGGATTTAACATGGTATGGAATCGATATCTATAATAAGCGTGAATTACCTGATTTGCTGGGAAAGATTTCCAAAGTAGAAGGTATAGAGTGGATAAGACTCCACTATACATATCCGGCAAATTTCCCAACTGGTTTGCTTAAAGTAATGCGCGAAAATCCAAAAGTATGTTCATATATGGATATGCCCTTACAGCATATTAGTAGCAGAATACTTCGTTCAATGAAAAGGGGTCTTGGTGGAGAAAAAACTGAATCTTTAATTGAAAAAATCAAATTTGAAGTCCCAGATATTGCCATACGAACAACTTTAATCGTAGGATATCCAGGTGAAACTGAGGAGGAGTTCGAAGACCTGATGAGTTTTGTTAAACGTACCAAATTTGAACGACTTGGAGTTTTTACATATTCACCTGAAGAGGATACTGCTGCCTACAAACTTGAGGATGATGTTCCTGAAGATGTTAAAGAGGATAGACGTGATCGCATTATGATGTTGCAACAAGATATTTCGTATGAGACAAATAGGCAACAGGTTGGTAAGGAAATGAGAGTAATTATTGATAAAAAGGAAGGTGATAATTATATCGGACGAACCGAATATGATTCACCAGAGGTTGATAATGAAGTGATTATAAGTCCTGGCACCAAAGAACTTATGATTGGGGAGTTCTATAATGTTAGAATTATTGGCTTCGATTTTTTTGATTTAAATGCAGAAATTGCCTAGTTGATTGTAACCATCATATATATAGTCTTTCATACGAAATCGGATAAGTATCCATTAATTTCATTATTTAAACTATGAAAGTGGGTATTAATTATACCGCCTTATTACTCCCTATTTTATAATACTTTTTGAATCAATTATTTAAAATATTTGGCACACGAATTGCCAAGCAAATAGTTCATACAATTAAACAAAAGAGCTAATTGTAATTGAAAATTTGGTTTTGGTTGATTCAGGCCGGGGGAGTCCTTCTTTCCGGCCTGTTCTTTTTTATTCAATCAATAAATACGAGATCTAGAATACTTTGATCCTCTTCCCTAATTATAGGTAATTTGGACATATTACGATACCTTTGCAATTATCAAATTTACTTTTATGAAAAAAATATTTGCAACTGCCTTACTTTGCCTGAGTATGATAATCATAATCGCTCAGGAATCATCTAATGAAAATGATTCAATACCCGATGGCCCTTTTTTTGAACAACAAGGAAAAATGTCGGTATCAGGACACTATTTGAACAATCAAAAAACCGGAAACTGGATAACCTATTTCGATTCTGGTCAGATAAATATTGTTGAGAATTATAAAAATGGAAAAAAAAATGGTCTTTACCTCAAAATTAGCAAAAGAGGATATATTGAAGAACAATCCGAATACCTAAATGATAGCCTGTCGGGGAAGAAAATAGATTTCAGTATTGGAGGAAAAACTAAGTTGGTAGAGAATTATAAAGGTGGAGAATTGGAAGGGCTAAGAACCGTATATTACGATAGAGGAACTGTGCAGGAAGAAAGTAGTTACACCAATGGTGTTAAAAATGGTGTTGCAAAATGGTTTAATTCCGAAGCAAAGGTGATTGCTGAATACAACTATAAAAATGGCGAATTTGACGGTTGGCAAAGGACATATTATAGCAACGATTCCATACGAAGTGAGCAATTATATGAAAATGGAATTAGTATTGATGAATACAAGGAGTACTTTGAAAATGGAAAAGTAAAAAAAGAAGGTGTCTACAAAAATGGTCTAAAATCAGGGAAATGGTTTGAATACAATGAGGATGGAAAGTTAATTGAAACAATCAAATTCAAAAAAGGTGAGACTGTTAAATGAAAAAGATACTCAATCCTTATCCCAAATACGAAGGTTACAACTGTTTTGGATGTTCTCCAAAAAATGATCATGGTCTTAAAATGGAATTCTTTGAGGATGGTGATTATATAATTTGTGACTGGAAGCCAGTTGGCTTTTTACAAGGTTATCATAATGTATTACATGGAGGTATTCAGGCTACATTAATGGATGAAATCGGTTCATGGTTTATTCAGATAAAGCTTAAAACTGCCGGGGTTACATCGAATATGAATGTTCGTTATTTGAATCCTGTTTCTATTGTGAAAGGCAATATCAAACTAAGAGCCTCACTTATACAAAAACGAAGAAACCTTATTGATGTACTTATTGAGTTATTCGATTCAAATGAAAAGCTTTGTGCAAAGGGTGAGATAACTTACTTTACCTTTTCTCAGGATATTGCCAAAAAGGAACTTTATTATCCAAATTTTGAGGAATTTTTTGATAAAGAAGAGTAGATTAGTTCTCCACTGGTTCTTGATAATTTTTTAGAAGAGAGGTAATCTCATAGTCATATTCTGGATAATTAAAAAGCTGAGGACGATCTTCAGTTTCGCTCGAGGAATAACCCCATATTGTTGAATAATCACTTATATTTTCGCCCATGTTCTCCATCTGTTTTAAATATGCGGCAATGGATTTTGACTCAATAATAACCACCTTTTTCATCTTGTCAATAACAGGGCTGTGTGTTCGTTTAAAGTCATGTTCAAACTCAAGGATTCGTCTGCCATCATTTGTTATGCCTATTGTGTTATAACTCATGCTTTTCCCTATTCCGGGAAGATTAAGCATATTTCTGTCTGTTGATAGAAATGGTAATTCGTAGGTTTTTCTTAGTTCTGTGATTTTTTTGTGAATATTTTCAATATCATTATCTAGTTTACCTATTTCTTGTGATAGTTTATTGTCTAGTTTTCCAATAATTTTTTCTTCAACTTTTTCTTGTGCCGACCTTTCACTGGTTGCAAAGTTGTGATAGTTTTCCATATATCCCTTAACGGAAAAGGTGTAATATGAAATTACCCCAATATCATTAAGTACTTTACGGAGTTTATTTGTATGTCCTCTCCGCGAGGCAGCAGCGGTAAAAACAGTTTGGTTTGTAACCAGCCATCCAGCAGAAATTAGTCGTGCAACTGCTCTCTTCATATCAGGTGTTATTTCCATTGCTGATTGAACATGTATTTGAATTATAAATTTATTTATCCCAATTCCAGATGCCTTATTTTTAAAGTCAGCAAGAATTTTAGTAAACTCTTTTGTAATACGTTGCGGGAGATAGGCAGGTAATCTGGTGCCTAATCTTACTCGTGCTATTTCGGCGTATTTTTCTCCATCTTTGCGGCTTAAATTGGCATCTCTTTTTCTTATTGCCATATTGTAGACTCCGTCAAGTATTTGATTGAGAGATTCTTTTGTGTTCATAAAAGAGTCACCTCCAGTAATAAGTATATCACGTAGTTGGGGATCTTCCTCAAAATACTTGAGCAGAATAGCCATCTTTTTTTTCCATGAAATTCTCGGGCTAAGTTTATCAAGGTTAAAATTAAGATGACCACTTTGGAAATCATACATTCGCTGGCAAGAAACACATAATCCACCACAAGCTCTTCCTCGAGTTTCTGGAATAAAAATTGCAACCTCGGGATAGCGTCGATGAACATTATTGTATTCGGGTAACATCCAACCCGCAGCATTTGGTTTTCCTAACTCTACAATATCTTCTTTTTCCCATGCGTGGATATTACCAAACTCCTCAACTAATTCACGACTATGGAATATGTAATCACGCAGTGTACGGTCGGATCCAGTTTTACCAAACTTAATATTCACGTCAATTAACGATAAGTAATATGGATTAATAAAAAAGGGAATTCCAGCTTTGTATGCGTCGTTTAGAATTTTGAGCTTTGTAGGGCGAAGCGAATAATCCAACATCTTGTTTAGACGTTCTGGTGTTCGAACTGCAAATCTTAAATGAAAGTAGTAATCGTTCCACCAACTGCTGGCTCTAGTGTATTTTTCATCTTCCGTCATTCCCTCATCAAAAAAGAACCTCTCACTAACTTGTTCACCACTGTCAATTTCGCCAATTATAACTTTGATTATTCTTTCTTTGTTTTCTTTTCTTGTTTCAACAACTGATTCAGAAAGACCAGATGGATATTTCGACATCCAAGATTTTATTTTTAGTTCAGAAGGTAGTTTCTGCCTAAGTCGTCCGTTAATTTGGCGAAATAGATAAAGCATATCCAAAAAGAAATCTTTATTACAGTCACCTTTTCCATATTTAACAGCATTATATAGGTTACGTATGGGAGTGCTTTTTATCTGTTCATTTTTCCTATTTGGATCTGTGTACGAAGCTCCTTCAAATAGTACGTAGTTTAGTAATCTTATCACGGCAATATCAACCCATGAAAGATTGTCTATTGAGGTTTCCTTTTTATTGTAGAAGTAATTTTTGGTTTCCGGATTGTTCTCTTGATATAGGTTCAGTTTATTCTTTAGAACCAATAAAGCTTCCTCATAATTATCAGATTTTGAAATAATATCTTTTATATCAGGGTTTTCATCGAGTATTATTTTTACAGTTTTTAAGGAACGAAGGGTTAAAGCTTGTTTATCGGTAAAGTTTGTTGAATTCATATTTGAATTTCAATTAATAGTTTTTTTTTGAATGAAGTGGATTTATTACAAAATTAACCAAAAACAGGAGAAACACAAGTTACACACGTTTGATAATACTAGAATTTGGAATGAATAAAATCATATTTTTGCACAAAATATATTGATATGCAAAATAAAGTAAACGTTGCCTGGACAGGTAATATGGCTTTTGAGGCCGAAGTAAATGATTTTAAAATTAAACTTGATGCTGATGAACGAGTTGGTGGACAAAACACAGGCCCGCGCCCAAAGGCGTTAACGCTTGTTTCGCTTGGTGGTTGTACAGGGATGGATGTGGTTTCAATTCTGGCAAAAATGCGAGTCGTTCCTGATTATTTTAATGTTGAAATTACAGGTGAATTAACCGAAGAGCATCCAAAGATTTATGATAAAATTCATGTGGTTTACACCTTTCGAGGTAAAGATCTTCCATTGGCTAAACTCGAAAAAGCAGTAAGTTTTTCTCAGGATAAGTATTGTGGTGTAAATGCAATGCTTAGTAAATCAGCTGTGGTTACAAATGAGATTGTAATTGAAGAATAGAGTTGAGTAAGAATTTCCTATTTTTTTCTTTTTGCTTGCCTAGTGGCACGACTCTTTGTTTTCTTCTTCTTTAAGTTTTCGAGTTCCTCTGTTTGTTTTATCAGAGTTTTCCAATCATCTTTGGTTTCGGACGAAAAATCCAATGTTTCAAGGTATTCGTTTTTGGATATTTCTAGAGCATTAATTTTTTTATCAAGGAACTGTTCTATTTCTTCAAGAATTTCTTTTTCACCGACACTACAAAAGGAAATAGCCTGTCCTTTTTTAGAAGCCCGGCCAGTCCTGCCAACCCTGTGTACATAGTTCTCAGTTTGTTCAGGGAGGTCATAATTTATTACAAAATCAACATCTGGGATATCAATTCCACGGGCACTAACATCGGTAGCGATAAGTACATTGTTAGAGCCGGATTTAAAGGCATTTAGTGCAATAAAACGGTCTTCCTGATCTTTACCTCCGTGGATTGTATTACTCGCAATATTAACCCTTTCAAGAGCCTTCATAACTCTTTCCGCCCTGATCTTTGTTCTAACAAAAACAAGTATTTTGTTATCGGGGTAAGTATTAATTATACGTTCTAAAAAAAACCTTTTATCATCCATCTCAATGAATGCAACTGCATGCTCAATGTTTTTTGCAACTGGATCGTTTGGAGATATTTGTATTCTTATTGGGTTGTTAACAAGTGAGTAGGCAAGTTTTTTAATTTCTTTGTCGATGGTTGCTGAAAAGAATAACGTTTGATGCTTTTTAGGTAAAAACCTTTTTATATCATTGATATCCTTTATAAAACCAAGGTCAAGCATATGATCTGCTTCATCCAGAATGAGAACCTTAACTTTATTTAAAAAAATATGTTTTTGGCTAACTAAATCAAACATTCTGCCCGGTGTGGCAATAAGTATATCAACTCCCTGTTTTAATTGTTTTATTTGAGGATCCTGATCAACTCCACCATAAACGGTTAATGAAACCACATTAGTATATTTCCCAATCTCCTTAAAAACATCTGTAATTTGAATTGCTAATTCACGTGTTGGAACCAGCACTACACATTGAATACCACCATCTTCATTTGTACTCTTCTGTTGATTTATCAAATGAATAACCGGAATAGCAAATGCTGCTGTCTTACCCGTTCCTGTCTGTGCAATGGCAAGCACATCCTCACCCTTCAAAACCGGAGGAATAGCTTTATATTGAATATCGGTTGGCCTTTTAAACTCGAGTTCTTTCAGACTTCTTTTTATTTCAGGAGATATTCTATAATCTTCAAACTTCATTAATTTGTCTTTATTGGTAAGCTGAAAGTTGTGGTATACTTAAACTTAAATAAATCGCTAATTATAATTGGAGTATTACGAGTTAAGGACTTCGTTAATAAAAATAGTCATCTCGCTAAAAACATTCTCACGGACATTTTTTTTACTTAAAATTAAATCATGAACACCATCTTTAATTTCAATTTTCTTTACATTTTTCCCAATACCGTCTGCATATTTTTCAATATCGGCAACATCAAGCACCGAATCAGCAGTAAGCATCGAACTATGATAATTACCGGGTGTAACGCTTTTGGAAGAATACATAACAAGTGTTGGGCATTCTATATCCAGCCCACTCTGTAAACTTTTTTGTGCATAATAAATTGCCGCTATCCATCCAAAATTTATTTTGAAACCAAGTACAGGTTTATGATCAAAGCTAAACTCCCACTCACCATTATGATCTTTATGGATACTCTTTACATAACCCTCTTTAAGTCCTTCCGGGGACGGTAAGTTTGGAAACTTTAACCCAACTTTTGCCACCAGAGGAAGAATGGCATTTTTAAACCATCTAGGTTTATTAAAATCAAAAAAGGGACTATTTAGTATTAGTGCGTCAATTGTATCATCATTGCCATGAAAATGTGCATATAGAGATGAAATTAAACCTCCTGTTGAATGACCTATTAATGCTAGAAATTCATTGTCATTCTTATTCCTGATTATATCTATAGCAATCTCTAATTCTTCAAAATAATCTCTAATATCCCTCACCATATTTGGTGATTGATGTGGAAGTAATGATCTGCCATATTTGCGCAAATCAATGGCATAGAAATTGAAATTTAGATTGTTCGCCCAGTCGGCGAGATGGTCCTGAAAAAAATAATCAACAAAACCATGGATATATAGTACTGCCTTTTTTGTTGAAGTACCAGCTTTTCGCTCAATAAGTGTTGCTTCTGCCTGACCTTGGTACTCAACATTAAGAGCTAACTTTTGAGTACTAAATCCGTGTTTTTTATCCCAACTCATATTAGTTTAGATTGATTTTTACAAATGTAATGATTTTATGGCTTACCAAATGTACTGTTCATTTTTACAGATACCACAATTAGATTCTAATTTGCTAATCAAAAACTCCGATAATCAGAGTAAATCGATAATTGAGCTAACTCTATTTTAATCCGTTTATTCCACTTGGATTGTTCCTTACGATTAATACTATGATTTGTTTCTTCATCGTATTTATCCTGAAAGTCGGAGTATTGCTTTTCAATTTTTGTGTATAATCGGTTGATGTGTTTATTGTTAAGTCTGCCTGAATTACGCAGTATAATTATTTCTTTATAGAGTTTGCGCCCGTATAGCTCACAAATATCAAAATGAAGTTGCTCGTGTTTCAGAACATCATCGAGTATCTCACTATTTTTATAGTCAGGATTCCACCACGACCGATCACAATAGAAACGGACATAAATATTTCCGCTAATTTCCCCATCTTCATCAACAATACTAAATCCAAACGCACTAGCGGTGGTTGCAACGGCAAATCCAGGGGTGCCCTTGCTTGTCGCTTTAAAGTCGGATTGTTTTAATTTAAGATCATTGTCCCAATCAATTACTGGACCTTCGGGTGTTTGATAGCAATAACTTGATGAATTATATTCAAAATACGAAAGTTCTTTTTCTTGAAATGATTGTAAGCCTATTATAGCGCCAATAGCAAGTATAATAGTTAGTATTGTTCGTGTTATTAGTTTCATTTACCTCTTACATTTTTTAATAAACGGATCTTTTTATAAAAAGTTGTCTATAGATAGTCAACAAATTGCAAAAAAAGAAGCCCATCAATTTGATGGACTTCCGGTATTCACTAACATTTAATCTGCTTATATTATTTTGTTTCAAATAACTATTATTGATTATTTTGATTTGTCAGGATAGGCTGGTATTTCAGGTAATGGCTTATAGTCTTTTAACTGCTCAAGTATTACCTCAATTGCCTTATTCAATTGTTCATCTTCACCTGCATACTCCTTAGCGGGATCGTTATCAATAACAATATCAGGTTCAACACCATAACCTTCGATAACCCAATTACCATTTTCATCAAAAGGAGCAAATTCAGGACGACGTAAGTCCCCACCATCAATAAATGGCATTGAACCACGTATTCCAACTACACCACCCCATGATCGCATTCCAATTAGCGTACCCATCTTTAGTTTTTTAAACTGATAAGGGAATAGATCGCCATCGGATGCTGAGTAATTATCTAATAACAATACTTTGGGCCCCAGCATCATTTGAGCTGGTTTCGTATTTACATTATTATTCCTTGACATTCCGTATAATGTTAGCTCACGGTTAAGTCGCTCAATTAACATTGGCGAAACATTTCCACCACCGTTTCCACGATCGTCAATAATTAAAGCTTTTTTGTTTAGTTGAGGATAAAAATGTTTTACAAATTCATTTAACCCGCCAGGTCCCATATCAGGTATATGAATGTAACCAACCTGACCATCAGTAGCTTTATTAACTTTCTCAGTGTTTTCCATTACCCATGTATAGTAATACAAACCTGATTCATCAGCGGTTGGGATTATGATAACATCACGTGAACCATCAGTACTTCCCTTTGAATTAATGGTTAATATTACTTGTTGATCAGCTGTACCAATAAGCATGCTATATATATCATCAACTTCTTTAAGTGATTTTCCATTAATTGCTATGATGTAATCGCCTTCATTAATATCAACACCAACTTCTGTTAACGGTGATCGAGCTCCTTTTGTCCAGTTTTCGCCCATAAGTATTTCATCAATAACAAAATACCCCGAATTATCTTTACTGATTTTAGCACCTAGTAGTCCTGTTTTAATGCGGTTTGGTTTTGGTTTATCACCGCCAAGAACATATGCATGGCCAACACTTAATTCACCAATCATTTCGCCTATAATATAATTCAGGTCGTTACGATTGTTAACATATGGCAGAAGAACATCATACTTTTTTTGAATTGAGGGCCAATCAAGTCCATGCATATTTGGAGCATAGAAGAAATCACGCATTTGTCTCCATGACTCGTTGTATATCTGTGCCCACTCTTCCTTTAGATTAACCATCACTTTCATGTTTGATAGATCGAGAAATTCGGTGGGTTTTATCTTGCCCTTAGGGAGGTCGATAACAGCGTATTTACCAGTCATATTTACAAACATTTTTTTGTTATCAGCTGTAACGATATAAGACCCAACTTTACCCAGTTCAGTATCTTTTTTGCTTTTCAAATCAAATAATTTCATTACTGCTCCATCACCACCTGATTTGTATTCGATATAATACACACTATTATCAATTGCTGTAATGCTCCAGTAGTTTGCTGCTTTAACAGGAAGGGCAATTATTCGGTTTATTATTCCATCAAAATCAATGTTAACTGTTACCCCGTCTTCCTTGGCAGATGTATCATCTTTCTTATCTTTCTTATCTTTTTTGTCAGAAGCTGCTTCTTTCTTAACTGCAACCTCATCATTTTCAGGTTCAAATGGAGATGGTGTGGATTTTTCAAGGGTTACAAAATATATTCCACCCATATCACGGTATGCATGATTCCATTCGGTACGGCTGTAAATTGGATTAAAATCACGATCGGAAGTAAAGAATAAATATTTACCATTTGTGTCAAATGTAGGTTGGCCTGAGTTATACCAAAGGTCAGTTACAGGTATTGATTTACCTGAACTCAAGCTATAAATATAAATACGATTTACAGTTTGAGATTGTGGTAATGTGTAGGCTATCCATTTACTGTCGGGAGCCCAAGCATAATCTCGTATTTCCCATGAATTAGATTCATCAGCGATAACAAGCTTTTTTGTGTCGATATCTATATAATTTAATCTACCCATTTTATCTCCCCACAATAGAATCTTGCCATCTGGTGACCAAATTGGGTTGTATTTATAAGTATCGGAGTTGAATGTAAGCTGAATTGCTTCCTCTTTTCCATCTTGATTTTGAATGTATATCTCATCTTCACCGGTTCTATCACTAATAAAGGAAATGAATAAGCCCTTTGGAGACCACTCAACATTGCGGTCGTGAACACCTGATGATTCAGTTAGATTACGTGTGATTCCTGATTTTGCTGGAACAGTATAAACATCACCACGAGCTCCAAAAACAACTCTTTTTCCATCTGGAGAAACTGCCCATGAATTAATCATTTTGGATGCATCTTTAAGTTCATCACGGCCGGTAGTGAAGTCGTTGTTTATATTAACAGTTACTTTAGTTGTGCTCCCATCCGCGAAAGCGTAATTATAGATATATCCACCATTTTCAAATATAATTGATTCATTGCCGAGTGATGGGAACTTAATATCATACTCAGTATAGTTGGTGATTTTGGTTGTGGTTTTAGTATTCAGGTCGTATACAAACAAATTCATGGTTCTGTCTCTGTCGCTTAGGAAATAAATCTTATCTCTGTGCCACATTGGGAAAATATTCTGATTATCGTTGTTGGTAGTATTGATCGTTTCTTTGGTCTTGAAATCATAAATCCAAACATCATCGGCCATTCCTCCTTTATAATATTTCCAGGTGCGGAATTCACGGAAAACCCTGTTGTAGGCCATTTTTGTCCCATCATCATTAAATGAGCACCAACCACCTGAGGGTAATGGTAACTCATCGGAAAGGCCACCTTCTTTTGATACCTGAAACAACTGACCCTTAAATGAATTGAAAGTTTGCTTACGTGAGCGATAAACTATGTCGTTGTTATTTCTCCATGCCATCACTATATTGTTAGGACCCATTCTATCACTTATATCATCTCGGCCAAGAGTAGCGGTATAGGTTAATCTTTCAGGAACTCCGCCTTGAGCTGGGATCATAAAAACTTCAGTGTTTCCATCATATTGTCCTGTAAATGCAATGTTTTTTCCATCGGGTGAGAAATGAGCAAACATTTCATAACCATCAACATCACTTGTTAATTTACGCGCTGTTCCTCCGGTTAGTGGTACTTGATAAAGGTCGCCGGCATAAGTGAAAACAACCTTTTGTCCATGTACGGCAGGAAATCTTAATAATCTGGTGTCTTCTTGAGCAACCAGGTTTATGCTGAATAACAGCACTAATCCAAATAGTATTTTTTTCATTTTGAAGTATGATTTATTATAAAGGAATTACTCAAAGCCAATATTGTGCCACCTTTGTAGATGGCATTATAACAGTTGTTTATATTTGAGGTGGATTGACAGTAAATGTAAATTTGTACGGTTTTAACCAGCACATGTTCAGTATCGGACATTGTTCGGTGATATTGTCAAAATTTAATTTTTAACTGACTATAGTTACCCATCATTTCCAATGTATCCAAATTGCTGATTGAGATGCCCAGAAGCCTCACTGGTTTTTGTATTTTCTCCTGATTGATTAGCGCCACAATGGTGGTGAAAAAGTCCCTTTTTATATTCACATAATCAACTAGTGTTTTGCTTCTGGTTTGCAATGTAAAATTGTTGTATTTTATCTTTACTGTGATGGTTTTGCCTTTAACATCGCTTTTTTTCATACGTCTTTCAAGTTCATCAGCAATGGAAGATAATCGTTCTATAATTTCATCTTCGTTTATAATATCCTCGGTGAAAGTATTTTCGGCTGCAATAGATTTGCGAATCCTGTTGGGTTGTACCGCAGTGTGCTGAATGCCTCTTACAATATTGTAGAAGTGTTTGCCTGATTTACGAAAATGTTGTATAAGAAAATTAAGCTCTTTCATTTTTAAATCAGCACCTTTAAATATCCCTAGACTGTTCATTTTTTTTGCTGTTACTTTACCTACTCCGAAGAATTTTTCGATCGGTAACTCCTCCAAAAAAGGAATTACTTCATTGGGTTTAATGGTTTTTTGTCCGTTGGGTTTGTTGATGTCAGAGGCTATTTTTGCTGTAAATTTGTTGATGGATATTCCTGCCGAAGCTCTCAAACCAATTTCGTCAAAAATACGTTGACGTATTTCTTTTGCGATATTTCCTGCTGAAGGATTGCCTTTCTTGTTCTCGGTAACATCTATAAAGGCTTCATCAAGTGATAAGGGTTCTACTAAATCGGAATATTCGAAAAAGATATTTCTGATTTGATTTGATATTTCTTTGTAACGATCGAAACGTGGCTTTACGAAAATAAGTTTCGGACATTTCTTCCGAGCCAGTATGCCCGACATTGCCGACCTTATGCCAAACTCCCTTGCTTCGTAACTGGCGGCGGCAACAACACCTCTTTCCGATCCTCCTCCCACGGCAACCGGCTTTCCCATTAACTCAGGATTATCCATCTGTTCAACGGAAGCATAAAAAGCATCCATATCAATGTGTATAATCTTTCGTTGGGGAATATCTGTTGTCATATAAACAAAGCCAATTGATATTTAGTGCGAATTAGTTTTTATCAGAACCGGTAAATGGTCGGAAATACAAAGATTATTTTTCCTTTTATTATCAATATGATGGTATTCTTCAATCTTGAAATTTTTAGTGAAAATATAATCGATCCTCCTGATCGGGACAAAACTATTGTCAAATTTATTGAATGTCCCTTTGGGACCAATTAATTTTCCGGCAGTTATTCCATCATCCAACAAATTATTCAAAATTTTAATTGGTTCACTATCGGGCTCACAATTAAAATCACCCATTACGATTATCTGTGAGTTCATTAACTCATAATCAGAAATTTTATTAATAATTAATTCAGCTGACATTTTTTGTGCTATGATTCCAATAACAAAAAGCACAAGTAGAAAATATTTGAATTCCTTTACCATTCTTTGATATGTTACTAGTAACCCCCAACTACTCTGATTACATCACCAATGTAAACTAGTTTTGTTTCGATGTGTTTATAGCCGAGTTTAGAAAAAGCATCCCGATAATTTTTAATCTGATTATAATCCTGTTTCTTTTCTTCACCCGTTTTATAGTCAATTATCGTTAATAGCTCATTATCAATTACCACCCGATCGGGGCGAACTATATCACCATTATCAAGCATAACTTCCGTCTCGTTTTTTATAATGATATTTTTTTGAAAGTAGTTCTTTAATTCTGGGTGAGTAATAACGCTGGTTACTATATTTTCAATAATTTGTAATTCATTTTCTGTTAATATTCCGGATTCTGATAGGTATACTAATAATGGATCTAGTTGATCTGCAGACTCAATTTCAGCCAATATTTTGTGGATTAGCTTTCCATATGATCTGGATGAACTGCCCTCTAATATTTCTGTTGTGATATCTTCGGTTGATGCTACAGTTATCAAATCGGTCCACTTTGAAGAAATAAAATCTTCAAGATTAATGGTTTTATTGACTTCGTTAAATGTTGGTATGTCCTGCATGGCTAGTTCGCCAATGTTATAGCTTAATTTGTTTTCGTCCCAGATGCCCTTATTTTTCAAATAATTTATTAGATACTTGGAAAAGATATCCTTGATATTCCCTTCTTGTATTTGTCCGATTGCAAATAGGGCTTTTTGGGGACGTGTGAAAGCCACGTATACAATATTCAAAAAATCGAGTTCAGTTTTAGAAGCTTCTTCTTCATAAATATTTGATCTGCCAATAAGTTCAAGTTTTCTGTTCAATGGTAGTAGACCAACTTTTAACTCTTCAAACCCCTTTAATTCAAGGTCTTCCCAATACTCACTTTTTGTGTTTTGATTTTTAGTATTTGACGCATCCACTATTACAGCTGGAAAGTCAAGTCCCTTTGCCTTATGTATTGTCATTATTTTGATGGCGTCCAAATCATCCGACATCGTAATAAAAAGTTTCTCCTTTTTTATTTCCCATCGGGAAAGGAACCCATCCAAAGGCAAACCTGTTTCTGAAATAAAGTCTAGAAAGAATTGAATAAAAACATCAGCACTATTAATTTTGATTATCTCCCGTAATACAAATTCAGCAATTTCGTATGTGGAAAGGGCTAGTAGTTCGGCAGAATTAGCCACAATATTATAGTGATCAAATATTTTGTTTATACCGTTCTTCTTGTTTTTTCTAATTGAATTAAAGTCGTTATCGAAAGAAGGGGTAGAACCAATAACGTTTATATAATTATCAATAAATTCGGCGGTGGCTAATTCATTATCGGGATATACCAGTAGTTTAAAAAAAGCAATTATAAGTCTTACTTTGGGCGAGTTTGAGAGCAATAACGATTCAGAAGATACTACATCATAGTTATTTTTAATTAAATAACCGGCAATGTCGATGGTGCTTTTTCGGGCTCGACAAAGTATGCAAATATCTTTATTATCAAATTTCTTTTCCAATAGGATATCTACGAAATGTTTAATACTTTCAAGCTTTTTAGTGTTAAAGTCTTCAGCGTTGTCTGCCTCAACAAAGTTTATTGATACCAAGCCTCCTTTTTTATCGTTTTCAGGAATTTCCTGTTCAAGATGCTGATATATTTGTTTTGTTCTTTCGGATAGAAGTTCAGTTTGTATCCTAAAGAAATCGTTGTTGAATTTTATTATTTCCGAATGGGATCTCCAGTTTGTTGAAAGTATAATTTCCTCGTACTCTTGATGAAATTGATTTTGCCGCGTTAATGCCAAATCTGATCCGTCATTTTTATAAAGATCAGGTAAACTCGAAAAAAGTTCTACTTCACCACTTCTAAATCTATAAATTGCCTGTTTTGCATCTCCAACTAGCATATTGAAATTGCCATATGACAGCGATTCATCTATTAGCGGAAGAAGGTTGTGCCATTGCAATACCGATGTATCCTGAAATTCATCAATTAAAAAGTAGCGATATTTTCGCCCCAAACGTTCGTAAATAAATGGAACAGGCTGGTCAGCAATTTCATTACTGATCTTTTTATTAAATTCTGAAATATGAACCTTGCCGGTTTCTTCGGTAAAGCCTATAAATAAGCTTCTTATTTCATGAATTAAAGCTAAAGAGTATATTTTGCTATAAATTAATCTGTAAAAAAAGTATTCTTCTATTTTACAAACAATAGTATGGAAGTAGCTGGTTAGTTTAGGCGCGATTGCTAATATTGAATTTTGAGTTGAAATGTTGGCTTTTGCAGCGAACCATTTTTCATCATTAATTGTTTCCTGTATTTTTAACCCTGGGAATAGTTTTTCATCGCTTACATTGAATTTGCTTATTTTATCAAAGTATGCCATTATACCTCTTGATCCTTGGTAAAAATCCTTAACTTCCAAATTATTTTCGCTGCACAAAACAACCGCTGAGGTGGCAGTTTTAATGATCTCCGATTTCAGAAATTCGATTTTCTTTTTTAGCCTTGTAATTATGCTGCTGAGATCATTAAGGCTTAGTTTTGCGAGTTTGTTTATATGCTCAAAACCATCCTCTTGCATATGATGCTTAATAAATCCAACAAATTTGTGGGTGGGATCGTAACTGTTTTCTTCATCTGCCTGATCCATCACAAAATCAACAAGTACTTTTGTTAATTCCTTATCCTTACCTACTTTCTCGTATAGATTTTGAATTATGTCGGGTATTATGTCATCGTCATCAATAACTACTTCAAAGTTCTGAGGTAGCTGCACATCCGTTGCAAAGGTTCGTATTATTCTATGTATAAATGAGTCGATTGTGCTTATGGCAAACTCATCATAATTGTGAAGGATTTGGGTAAGTAATTTTTGAGCTCTAATTCTGATTATCGATAAATCCAGATTAAGCTCGTTTATAAGAATCAATAATTTTTGAGATGGTTCTCTTTCTTCATCTATTAAATCTTTAAGTGTTTCAATTACCCTTATCTTCATCTCATTGGCTGCCTTATTTGTGAAGGTTATGGCCAGAATATGTCTAAATGACTTTGTGGGATCCAATGCTATTTTCAAATATTCATTAACAAGGGTTGTTGTTTTACCTGATCCGGCTGAAGATTTGTAGACTTTTAGGGGCATTAGAATTTTGTGTTTTGTGTTTTGAGTTGTGAGTTGAGGGTTTTGAGTTTATAAATGAGTTTAATAGAGTATAATTCTTTTTGAGAATTGTTTGTTGTCGATGGTAAATCTTAGGTTGTAATTCCCTTTGTTAAGAACAAATTTGCTCAGATTTATTTGTTTATTACAAGTTTCAGATGGGTTACAATAATAAGTATCACCACATACAAATTGACCCGATAAATTATAGATTTCAAGTTTTATTTCTGAACTGGAAAAATGTTCAATTTCAAAATTTATTATCTGGCTTGCTGGATTTGGATACACAACTATGTTCATAGTGGTGAGTTTATTATTATCAACTGATGATGGGACAATACGTGCCGAATCAAGATATGTAACTATTGCTCCGCCAAAACTTGATGTTATTTTTAATAATGGTACACCCATTCCTTTTCCAAGCCAACTATACTCAGTATACACACGATTAATGGGTAATCCAATATTTAATGAGTCGATATAAATGCTATCAAATTCAATAACTTCTGAAACTAGCCTTAGTGCATCAAATGTACCATAGGGAGTTGTCAATTTACCCCAACCATCAACCGTATTATTACGACTGATTTGCTTACCCAAATAGCCATAGTTTTCTAATCCTAAACCAAATTCAGCATAACTATTGTTGGTATTGCCATATTCCATTGGAAATTGGTATAGAATATCCGGACTATTGTATTTTAAAGGTATTGGTAATCCATAAAGCATTACAGCATCACCAACTTCACCATAGTAACTATTTGTATTATTGAAGAAGGTATATGCACTTGAAATTGGAAATTCGGGTATAGGGATATTAATATTTTCTTTTTTCGCCAAATTTGAACTCAACCCATAAAAAAGTAAATAAAAAAGTGGAGCATTCAACTGGCTGACAAAAGTATCAACTCTTTGGCTGATTGGAACAAGTTGTGAAAAATCCCAAATGTGATTCTCACCGGTTTCCTCATAATCAATAATATCGAGATTTATTCCAGTACTTAGATGAAAAATGTTGTCTGGAGAAGGCATATCATTTTTATCGATACTTATTTGGGCATTAACATTTAACATAGTAATAGTTAGGACTATCAGTATGGCAAACTTATTACTCCTTATTGTTTTCATCTTCTTTTTTTATGGATTCCTTGTTTGACTTTTCCTCCTCTTTATTCTTCTTTTTCTTGGATGCAAAAAGGCCGGCTATGTTATTGAAATCTTTTCTAAAAGCGATACCAACTCCTTGGGTATAAGGGGAAGTTTGATCGTAATTGTTATTATTATAATACGAATTTACGTTGGAATGGTTAAATACTTTAAGTACCCATTGGCCATCGGGAGTTAATTTATAGCCAATATCAACATCACCTACAATATTACTTGCGCTTTGTTCGGTTCGGTCGTAGGTCATGCCAAAGTTCCCATCGATGGTGAGTCTATCATCAAAAAGTTGGGTTGAAAGAGCCACCTCAAATTCTTCTTGTGAAACATCATCACCTGGTTTATAATTAAGTCCTACATCCACGTTGTCGCTTATATTTGAAATAAGGCTGCTTAATTGGTTTGCAATTACATTGTAATAAGAGCTTTGCAGACTAACATTGGCTGCATTATTGAAGCTAAATGTTCCCAAAACTAGCAACGAAATCATTTGTTGGTTCATCATTGCAGTGTTTGTTGTGTCTAATTCAGAGAACACTTGTCTTTGCTGATCAGGGTCAAGATTTGGTATATTTATTTCGAATTTAATATTGGGGTTGAGTAACTCACCAGTTAAAACTACATAACATTCAACATTTACCTTGTTTTTATATGATGCAGTAGAGTCCAATACAATTCCCAAACTGGAAAGGCTGGTTTTTACTTTATACATACCCTTGATATTTACATTGGCCGAATATGGGCTACCCGACCATGATATTCGGCCTCCTTTCACCAATATAAAACGTTTGCTTACCAAGTTTCCTATTTTGAACTTAAAAACGCCATCTTCAACAAGGTAATCACCAACTAGTGTAAATCTACCATTCGAATTAACATCAAGTGCTAGGTTAGAAGTCCCACGGGCTTCTATAGTACCCATATCATCGGGTAAATTTATCGCAACCTGTGCTATTGGTGTTACTTCCAAATTAACATCGATGTTGTAGTCCAGCTTACTATTTTTATATTCTTCAGTAATGTCCAGAATTTTAACTTTAGAAATGGTATCAATATCTTTTGTCGTGAAAATGATATAATCTTTATCCGATATCTCAACCGAATATTTTAGCGGTAGTACAATAGAAGTTCCTTTTTGAGTTTTTACATCTATTCTTAGATCAATATTTGATGGACTGCCCGTTAGTTTTATATCCCCGGATGCAATTGCTGAACCATAAAACAGATCGTTCATATGTTCTGAGGTATTAAAGAAAAGCAAACCAGGAGTATTAATTCCAATGTTAAATTTGGAGTCTTTAAAATAATTGTGAGTTAAGCTACCATTAATCTGAGCTTGATTGCCAAGAGTGTCATAAATCACAAGTTTATCAAATTTAACTCCATTTTCAACGAAATCAATTGAATTCGAAAATGAGTACCGTGTATTAGTGTAATCTACTCTCATGGCAGCACGATGCATTTCGGCTGATCCAGTAATAATAGGTTGCTTTACACTACCTCTTACGGCTAAATTCCCTGACGTTGTGCCCTCAAGCTCATCAACAAATGCTGATAGAAATGGTTCAAAGGTTCCTAATTTTATACGGTTAAAGGATATGTCTATATTCAGGTTGTCAGTTTTTTTTGTTGGATGATAATATCCATCGGCCTTAAAAATTTCACCTTCACCAGCATTTCCTTTACGTGTTATATTTGAACTGATGAAGATGGAATTACTATTATTATCCCAGGTGTTTAGTATATGTGCATCACCAAGATATTCGTTGTTTAAACCCAGATCAGTTATGCTAATATTGGAAACTAATGTTGGGTTCTCCAACTTCATACTAAGATTTAATGAGCCATTAATAATACCATCTAATTCAATATTCATGGGTTTTGTAACAATATCAAAATTGGATAATCTCCAGTCCTTAAACTGAGCAATCAGCGAATCTCCATCATAGCGAGGTACTGTGCCAATTAATTTAAACTCAGAGTTGTCAGCTGAAATATAGAATTTTTTAAAGAATATTCTATTTTTATTTAATATCACAAGATTATTGGAGTCGATATTCCAGCATATATCGTTTATATAAACATTGGCTTTGCTTATATTAAACTTGGTAGAATCATCTACTTGTGAAATATATCCTTCAATATCACCTAAATTCTTTAGATCAGGAACTCTGTTATCCCAGTTGATACCATATATTATTGAATCGTTGCGAAATCTTGATGAAATACTGAAATCGTCAATTCCAAATACAGTACTATCCTTTGGTGTACTATCTTTGAGAATAATTTTTGAGATTGAGAATTCGCTAAATAGTTGATCATTACTACTGGTAATAGATAGGTTGACGGTATCAAACTTTATATTGTTTAATTTAACTCGATTGCTTCTTACATTGAGATCAACAGAGTTGTTAAGGAAGTTGAATTTTGTATTAAGTATGGTTTTTCGTGATATGCCTACACCTGATAAAAATTGATCAGTAAAGATTTTTGGTTTTGGGACTTGAAGCTCTATGTTTACATATCTATCATCATGAATTGTTTCAAAATATTTGTCAGGTTTAAAACGAAAATAATTATTAAAAAGATTTAAAATGCTTCCGGTTACAGTTGTTAGGTTGTATTCACCATTAGCTTTAAACCTAACGATATCTGAATTAATCTCAGTTGTTGTATAATTTAACGAATTGGTATGTTTTGATACTATAATACTGTCAATCAAATACTCCTTTTCATCAAAAATGAGTTTATTGTTTTTTAGGGATATGTCGGCGTTAAGTGTCTTTATATCTGTACCAACTACCTTGGCCTTAACAATGGAGGAAATACTAATATTTTGATCTGACCAAAGGTTCAATTTATTAAGATTTGCCACAACAATTTCAGAATTAAGCGTAAAAATTGGTGTTTTTTTCAAACATACCTTAACAGATGCATCCATCATTAAGTTCTTATCTCCTACCCTGATATTTGAAACTATCGAATCATTAAAATAGCTGCCAGTAATTCCAATTCTTCGGTAGTTATAACCTAATAAATCAGTTTTTGTAATTTTCCCTGATACTGTATAATAAGCGGTTTCCAATGATTTGCCTTTGCCCGAAACAACCATATTAAAACTACTGATGCCCAATTTGGATTGATTAAGGATGTTGCCAATATTTACCGAATCACCAATTAGTGTGGTTTTGAATTCAACAAGTTTAGGCGAATTTTTAAACTTAATATTTGATTTTATGATACCTTGGCTAAGAATAATATCCACATTGCTATTAAAATCTTCATAATAACCTTTAAAGTCACCTGACAATGTAAGCTGTTCATTATTAGGTATTATGCCCGATAAATCAACATGTTTTTCTTCTATAGGTAAATAGAAGCTCTTTATATCTTCGGCATTTGTTGTAATTTTTAGATCGTTAGCAACAATAAGCGAATTAAAAAAATCAGGTAATCCTTTAATACTTATGTCGCCTGAAACCCTAGTATTTTCCCCATATTTTATTTTAAGTTCCTTGCCTGTTAAATCACTTACTGTCCCGTTTAGTTTTCCGGTTACTCCTATCTTGTTGGGCATCTTAAAAAGAATATCAGCAAAATGCCCAATGTCGGCCATATCAATATTTGTTGGACGAATATCAGCGATCATTACCACTGAATCAATGTAGTATCCAAATGAGCCATAATTTGAATATTCCATACCAAAATCAGCATCAAAAGTAGAATTGTTAAGGTGTAGTAGTGTATTATTAGTGTATAACCCCCTGGAACTCAAAACAAAATCGGCACTCATGTTTTTAACTACGATACCGCTATTTTCTTTACCCGACAAATTAACAATCTTGAAATTCAAAGAATCGTTGATAATCTTGAATTCGTTTATATTAATATTAATGGAGCTAATCAAAATATCGGAATAATCCATTGTTCTTTCACCCTGATCATAATCCTTATCTTCATTAAATAAACTAAACTTAGATCCAGTGAGTTTTACCTTCTTTGAATAAAGGCCGAACGATCCTTTTGAGCCATCATCTTCACCTTTCACTTTTTGAAGTAAGAGTGCTATATTATTTGTATCTTCCCCTTTATACGAACCTAAATTAAATTCAGCACTATCTATATCTATATGAATAAAATTAATTTGGCTTAATCTAAAATTGGCAAAAATAGGCATGGCCGATAGTTTTCCTATGCCTATCATCGTATTATCATGGTGGTCTCTAATATCCAGTTTATTAATATTAATACCGCTAAAGAAACCAATTTTTATACTATTAATAGTAACTCTTTGTTCAAGTTTTTTTGATAGCATATCAGCGGCTAGTCGGGCTGATATAGTCTGAACAAGTGAGCTTTGAAAAAACAGAGTAAGGGCAATTGGTATAATCACTATCACAAGAAGCACATATAGTACAATCTTGAGTAGTTTTTTTTTAATATTTTTGTTGCCAGATTTATTTTTCAAATGACATATATATTAGGCATCGAATCATCCTGCGATGATACCTCTGCATCAGTAATCAAAAACACCAGGGTATTATCCAATATTATTGCAAATCAAGTTGTTCATAGTTCTTATGGCGGAGTTATCCCCGAGCTAGCTTCAAGGGCTCATCAGCAAAATATTATACCTGTTGTTGACTTTGCCCTTAAGGCGGCAAATATACAGAAAAATCAATTGAGCGCAGTAGCTTTTACACGTGGTCCGGGCTTACTTGGATCACTATTGGTAGGCACTTCTTTTACTAAATCGTTTGCCATGGCACTTGATATTCCTATTATAGAAGTTAACCATTTAAAAGCTCATATACTTGCTCATTTTTTAGATGATGATGAAGGTATTGATTCACCAGGTTTCCCATTCTTATGTTTAACTGTTTCAGGAGGTCATACTCAGATTGTTAAGGTAAGCAGTCCATCAAAAATGGAAATTATTGGATCAACCATTGATGATGCAGCAGGTGAGGCATTTGATAAGTCAGCTAAAATTATGGGTTTGCCTTATCCTGGTGGCCCTGAGATTGATAAGCTTGCTAAAATAGGTAACCCTTTAGCGTTCACATTTCCCAAATCACGAATGCCCGATCTTAACTACAGCTTCAGTGGACTGAAAACCTCCTTTTTATATTTCCTACGCGACAGACTAAAAGAGGATGAGGGGTTCATAGAAAAAAACAAAGCCGATCTCGCAGCTTCCATGCAGTTTACAATTATTGAGATTTTGCTTGAAAAATTAAAAAAAGCAGCAATCACAACGGGTATAAAAGAAATTGCAATTGCAGGGGGTGTTTCGGCCAACTCTGGGTTAAGAGCAGAATTAAAGCAAATGGCCGATAGAGAGGGATGGAAGGTTCATATCCCAGGAATTAAATTTACTACCGATAATGCTGCCATGATTGCAATTGCAGGATATTTTAAATATCTTGAAAAGGATTTTTCTACTCAGGATGTAACTCCATATGCAAGGAGTAATTCAGAATTATCTTACTAGCAACACATCAAATTTCACAAATTAACATCTATTAAAAAACAATTATCTTTACAATATATTAATTTAAGTTGGTTATGAAAAGGATAGTAGTTTTTCCTGGTTCGTTCGATCCAATTACACTAGGGCATGTTTCGATTGTTAAAAGGGCAATTCCCCTTTTCGATAAAATAATTATTAGTATTGGAATAAATTCTGAAAAGAAAAATATGTTTGCCCTTGAAAAACGTATCTTGTGGATTGAACAGATTTTTAAATCGGAACCAAAAATTGTAGTTGAATCTTACTCCGGATTAACTATAGATTTCTGCAAGAAGAAAGAGGCGAACTATATACTTAGAGGACTAAGAACTTCAGCAGATTTTGAATTTGAAAGGGGAATAGGGCAGGTTAATAAGAAATTGGCCGAGGATATTGAAACAATTTTTCTACTTGCCGAGCCACAATACACCCCCATATCATCGTCTATTATTAGAGATGTAATTAGAAATGGGGGAGATGCTAGTAGTATGATTCCCAAAGAAGTAGTACTGTAGGCAAATAAATTAATCGGTATTTCGTTATTCCTAAAACTGAATCAAATATGATCAAGCAAATTGCAACGCTATTATTAGTGATAATATCATTATCTGTTTTTTCACAGAGTGTGATTATTACAGGAAAAGCTGAACAACAACCGCAACAATTAGTCAGAATAATTTCTTACGCTGATGAGTTTTCAAATCTTGAAAAAACAATCGCAAAAACAGAAACTGACACGGATGGTAATTTTTCTCTTCAATTTGAAATAAACCAAACACAGTTTGCATTTTTAGCACTAGGTTTAGAAAAGGGTGAATTTTATTTAACCCCCGGATCCAGTTATAGTATTTTTATTCCAAATGATACGTCCGAATCCAGAGGATCAATTTTCGACAGGCTTCCCCTTAGATTTAGTATTTCTGCTGATGATGGTGGAGTTCAAAAATCAATAGAAGATTTTAATATTGAGTACAATGATTTTATTTATAATAATATAAACAGTATTTACCGTAGTAGAGATAAGTCAGTAGTTACACAGTTTGTTAGTGTTATTAAGGAGAAATATTCTAATAATATTTCCGCTTTTGTTAAAAATTATGTGGATTACTCGGTGGCTTCACTTTTGTGGTTAAGTAAAAAGGAGAACAACCAAAAGATTCTTGTCAATTATTTTATTAATAGGCCTGTATTATATAGTAATATTCAGTATGCCGACTTCTTTAAAGAGTTCTTTAAGGACTATTTCAATTCGGAAAATACCTTTAGATATGAAGACTTGATACCTGCAATTAATAGTATTAAAACGGTGGGTATATTAGATAGATTACTAACAAGGGATACGTTATTAGTTGATGATAATAGAGTTCGTGAAATAGTAACAATGCTTCTATTATCAAGATATTATCACGATAGGAATGTTGATAAAGTGAGTGTTATTACCAGATATAAAGAAATAGCCGATGGCTCTGATTTTATTGAGAATAGAAGAATTGCTAACAACTTTGTTTTAAAGCTTCAGTTTCTTCAAAATGGAACAATAGCACCTGATTTTAATCTTGCCGATATAAACGATAGTAATGTATCACTTAAAGATTTTAATAATAAGTTCCTTTTGCTGAGTTTCGTAAAAGAGGATTGTAAGATTTGTGAGTTTCAAATGAAACTTATAAGTGATATTCAGAAACAAAATGGAAATAGTTTTGATATTGTTACAATTGTAGCCGGAGATGAAATAACCAAATTAAGTGAATTTGCAAACCAGCGAGGTACTAATTGGCCAATCTTAAAAACGGGTAAAGATTTACTGCTTCTGGAAAAGTATGATATAAGGGCTTACCCCTCGTACATTTTAATAAATCCTGATGGCACCATTGCCTACGCACAACTGCCCATGCCTGATGAAAGCATGGAGCTTTATATTCAACGATTTATTGATCAATATAATAAACCTTGAATTTGATAACGAGGATATAGCATGGATGGCATATTTTTTTAAGCCAGGAGTTTGCGGCTACCATCAGTATATCTTCATTTCAATAGCATTTTCAGATCGAACCTTCATTGTGGCAGGAATGACATAAACACTTACATTCCCGCTTTTTAGCGAAGTTGTGTTCCTTTTTTTATCCGATACATATTCATTTGCCCTGGCCGGGATCACATTTTTGTTATTTTCCATAGCTTGTAACAGTAAATCCGAATTTTTAGGATCACTCTGAGCACTACCGCTGTTTTCAAGATTAAATGCCGATATAACCATATTTACTTCCTTATCTTTTGGAGATAGTTC
>JABMPH010000311.1 GCA_013203805.1 Bacteroidota bacterium
ACTGCATATGAAATAAATTTGAATCCTCTGGTTTCATCAAATCGTTGGGCAGCTTTTATTAAACCAAGATTACCTTCATTAATCATATCAGGCAAGCTTAACCCTTGATTTTGGTATTGTTTTGAAACAGATACAACAAATCTCAAATTTGCTTTTGTGAGTTTTTCTAATGCAATAGTATCTCCATTCTTGATCCTACGGGCTAATTCTACTTCTTCCTCAGCAGTAATCAATGCCTCTCTTCCAATATCCTGCAAATACTTGTCGAGCGAAGCAGTGTTTCGATTGGTTATTGATTTAGTTATTTTTAGTTGTCTCATTTTAGAAGAATGGGATTAGCATAAGTTTTGAAAAGAGCCATGCAATATACAAAAAAAATTATAACTTACAAATAATCAGAGCATAAATTCGTAAGAAACTCTAACACCATTTGGATATACTCCCTTTAAACGGATAATATTTCTTTGTGTATTGTTTAGTGCTGATAACAAATTATCCTGTGAATTAACTCTTTCTCCATTTATCTCAGTTATAATAAACCCTTTGATTATTCCACTTTTATTTAAGATTCCACCTTTCAAAGTGTTTATCTTTAGGCCATTAGAAATATTTAGCTTTTTTAGTTCCTCAATAGATACTTGCTTCAAGTCAGCCCCAAGCAGGTCATTGTAAAATGAATCGCTTGACTTAATTGCCAAGGTTGTCCCATTTTTGTTTTTAAGAGTAACATTGAAATCCATAACTTTATTATCTCTAATTATTTCAACGGTTACCACAGTTCCAGGATTATATTGTGCGATGAGACCGAGAAGTGAAGATAAACTGTTTGTTTTCTTGCCATTAATTGACAGTATTATATCACCTTGGGTAATTCCCGCATCATGTGCTCCACTTTTTTCTACAACTGAAGCTACGAATATTCCATTTACATCCTTAAGATTATTTGCTTCTGCAAAATCAGCATTTATATCTTGAATTTGAACTCCAAGATAGCCCCGTTGGGTTTCGCCATACTCCATTATATCATTTACAACTTTGGCTACAATATTAACCGGAATGGCGAAGGAATATCCTTCATAAACACCAGTATGAGATGCAATTGCAGCGTTTATCCCCACAAGTTCACCTACTGTATTTACTAAAGCTCCACCACTATTACCTCTGTTAACTACCGCATCAGTCTGTATAAACGACTCTATGGAAGATTGTCCTCCCAGAATATTAATATTGCGAGCTTTAGCGCTTACTATTCCGGCAGTTACAGTTGAATTTAGGTCGAACGGATTGCCCACAGCAAGTACCCATTCACCAATTTTAACATCATCCGAATTGCCAAATGTTAGGTAGGGCAATTCATCTTCATTAACTTTTATCAAGGCTAAATCAGTACTGGGATCAACACCAATTACTTCTGCTTCAGTTTCGCGTTCATCGTTAAATGTTATTGATATTTTATCAGCACCATCAATAACATGATTATTTGTTACTATATAACCATCAGATGATATAATAACTCCTGAACCGAAGGCAACATAGCTATTTTGTCGTTGCGGGTATTGGTGGAAGTATTCTTTAAACTGGCCAAAAAAATCATCATATGAATTTGTTCGGGCAATTATTTGAGTTTTAATATGGACCACAGCATCCAAAGATTTCTCGGCTGCGTATGTAAGATCCACAGCTTGTTGGGGGACATTGTTTGATTGATGGATGGGTGGAATATGATTGTTTGCGCTTACTTTATTAAGATTTGTATCGGTTAGTCCTGATGTATTACCTTTGTACTCACTGTAGATAAAGATTGTGAGTAATACGAGTAATGCTCCAACTGCTCCGCCAATAATACTTTTGGTTGTTGATGTAGTTTTCATATATCTCATGTATTTTTGTTTTTTTAGAACGCTAATTTATTACGTAAATTTTTTTCTTTAGGTTAAATTTTGTTAAATCACTTAGTATGCAAATTCATTTTTACAAATTTCATGGAAACGGCAATGATTTTATTATCGTGGATAATCGTGAAGATTTGGTTAATCTGGAGTGTAAGCAGATTCAAAACCTTTGCAACAGAAGATTTGGTATTGGTGCCGATGGATTAATGCTACTTAATACATCTGAAAAGTATGATTTTGAAATGGTTTACTATAATTCGGATGGTAAACTAAGCAGTATGTGTGGTAATGGGGGGAGATGTATAGCTGCTTTTGCCAAATTTCTTGGGATTATTGACAACAAAACCATATTTGAAGCAATTGATGGTGAGCATAAGGCAATAATTAACAATTATAATCCGGGGGAAAAAGTTTGGAATATTAGTCTGCAACTTTCAAATGTATTGGAAGTTGAAAAAAATGAAGAGTATTATTTTCTTAACACTGGCTCACCGCATTATGTTGAATTTGTTGATAATGTGGCTGAGATTAATGTTGTATTGGAAGGAAAGAAAACCAGATACAATGAAAGATTTGCACCTGATGGAACTAATGTAAATTTTGTTGAGAAAAATGAAGAACGAATTTTTGTAAGAACCTACGAAAGAGGTGTTGAAGATGAAACACTTTCATGCGGGACAGGCGTAGCAGCCTCGGCCATTGCTTTTTTTTATGAATCAGGAAAAAGCAATATTAATGTTCATACAACCGGCGGAGATTTTGAGGTTATTTTTAAACATAACCATAAAGATAATCAAGACCGATTTACAGATATTTGGTTAATTGGTCCGGCAACTTTAGTATTCGAAGGTGAGGTTTTTTTTTAGACTATTGATTGCTGAACAACTATAATAACTATGGAAAAACTTTCGAGACAAAGCTGGCTGCCAACAACTGCAAAAGAAGTTAAGGAAAGAGGATGGAATGAACTTGATGTAATTCTATTTACAGGTGATGCGTATATCGATCACCCATCATTTGGGATGGCTGTAATTGGTCGGGTTCTGGAAGATATGGGTTTGAAGGTTGCCATTGTTCCACAGCCAAACTGGCAAGATGATTTGCGGGATTTTAGAAAGCTTGGAATCCCACGTTTATTCTTTGGTGTTTCAGCCGGAGTTATGGATTCGATGGTAAATCATTATACAGCTAATCGAAGATTAAGATCCAATGATGCATATACTCCCGGCAACAAGGCGGGCTTTCGACCCGATTATCCAACAGTTGTTTATACTAAAATACTTAAGGAAATATTTCCTGATATCCCTGTAATTATTGGCGGTGTTGAAGCTTCGATGCGTAGGTTTACTCATTATGATTATTGGAAAGATGAGTTGCAACATAGCATGTTATTGCAGTCAGGAGCCGACTTGATGGTATATGGAATGGGAGAGAAACCCATTACTGAAATTGTAAGATTATTGCAAAAAGGAGTTCCATTTGAAAAACTTAACACAATACAGCAAACAGGATTTATTGTCAAGTCGAAGAATGATATTCCTCTGAATAAAAACTGGGAAACTGTCCATCTTGCATCGCATGAGGAGTGTTTGCACGATAAGATTTCATTTGCGCGTAATTTTAAGGTTATATAGGTTGAATCAAATCGTATTCATGCCAATAGGCTGGTTCAACAAATTGGTGAAGAGTACCTTGTTGTAAATCCTGCCAATGCATTCTTGGAAGAAAAGGAAATTGATAAAATTTATGACCTTCCATTTACTCGAATGCCACATTTTAAGTACAATAGCAAGGAGCCAATACCTGCCTATGAAATGATAAAGTTTTCGGTTAACATACACCGTGGATGTTTTGGCGGATGCAGCTTTTGCACTATTTCGGCTCATCAGGGAAAATTCGTCTCATCGCGATCCGAAAAATCGATACTTGATGAGGTTAAGAAAGTAAGTCAACTCCCCGATTTTAAAGGTAGCTTGTCGGATTTGGGTGGACCGTCAGCCAATATGTATAAGATGAAGGGTGTGGATCGCAGTATTTGTGCTAAATGTAAGCGACCATCTTGCATTTTTCCTAAAATTTGTTTTAATTTGAACACATCTCATAAACCATTACTTGATCTTTATGATAAGGTTGAATCGCTTCCCGAAATAAAAAAGGTAAATATTGGTAGTGGAATTCGTTACGATTTGCTGATGAGGGAGCGAAATACAAAAGGGGGTGATGATATTGATAGTTATTTACATAGATTAATTACTAAAAATGTAAGTGGACGTTTAAAGATTGCACCTGAACATACCTCTGATAATGTACTAAAAATAATGAGGAAGCCATCATTTGAATTATATGATTCTTTCATGAAAAAGTTTAATTCCATATCGGAGAAAGCCGGATTGAAGCAACAAATTATTCCTTATTTTATTTCAAGTCACCCCGGTAGTAAAGAGGAAGATATGGCACAACTCGCAGCTGATACCAAGGCTGCAGGACTGCAGCTAGAGCAAGTTCAGGGATTTACTCCAACACCAATGACCAATGCAACAGTAATGTATTATACCGGTATAAATCCTTATGATTTAAAACCTGTTTATGTGGCACGTACCAAAAATGAAAAGGAACGTCAGCACATGTTCTTTTTTTGGTATAAACCTGAATTTAAAGGTCGGATTAAGAATACTCTTGAAAAACTTGGTCGTACTGATATTATCAAAAATTTACTTGGGAAATAGATCAATTGCTATTCAGTATTTTTGGAATAGTTATAATAAACTTTGAGCCTATACCTATATCTGATTCAACATCAATGGTAAATCCGTGAGCGTCTATTATCTTTTTTACAATCCCTAAACCTAATCCTGTACCTTTTTCACCATGAGTTCCGAGAGTGCTTTTTTGCGTGAACCCAGAGAAAATATTTTTACTTATTTCTTTTGGAATTCCTACTCCGGAATCAACAATCGAAATATTAATATTGTCACCACTTTGAACTTTGATAAAAATAGTTCCATCAACAGGAGTGAATTTAATGGCATTTGATAACAAATTGTTTAGTGCTTGTTGGAATAATGATACGTCGACATCAATTATAATTTCGTCAACAAGATTTGTTGAAAAGCTTATGTTTTTTAATTCAGTTTTATTTTTTGCTGTTCGTTCAGTTGTTTCAATGATTTTTTGAAGATTGACTTTCTCTTTTACAATTTTAAAATTGCCTAACTCAAGATTCGACCAATGGTATAATTTATCATTGTAGTCTAATAAACGGATCATCTCTTCTCTAATACCTAGAATCATCTCTTGATAGAAATCGCTAAGTTTCGAAATCTCAGTATCATCGTTAACAAGTAATTCGGTTATACCTAATACCGCTGCCACAGGAGATCTGAGGTCATGTGAAACAATGGAAACAAATTTATCTTTATAGTCGAGTAATATATTAAGCTTCTTTTCTGTCTTTTCTAGTTTCTCATATGCCAACACTTGTTCTCTAGCCATTTGCAGGGCCATTTGTTCCTTGTCAACTTCTTGCTCCATCGGACGAACCAACAAAAACTTACTGCCATTATTGTAAATTGCATAAGCTGTAAAGGCCATTTCCATACCCTCACTTATGGTTTCCGACCAAATGCCTGATTCTATCTTGCCTGTTTTTTGCGACAACCAAAACTCTTTTGCTTCGAAAAGAAATACTTCTAAATATGGAAAAACCTCTGTAAATTTAATTTTTGAGCTAATAGAATAATTAGGTGAGTATGATTCAAACCAACCCGGAATTTTTGAGTTGATAATTGCAGTTTCATCATCTTTAATCAGCAATATCAAATCTTCAAAAACTTCATATGGATCAACTGCAGCTGCTAATTCACTATTTGATTCAATAAGTAATTTAGTTTCATTTATTTTTTGAAGGATATCTCTTATGCCCTCAACCTGATGACTTTGGTCAACAAAAAATATCCAGAATTTATTTTCGCCATCCTCAACAATATGTATATCAGCAAATGCTTTTGTATTCGATTTAATATTATTTAGTACCATCGGTGATACCAATGGCGGTATCATAGAGAATAGTGCCGGAACATATTCATGAATTGCTTTTCCCTTTACGGGTTCTATGTGTAAATACTCCGAATGAGGGCCATGGTGATCAAGTATAATCCCGTCTCTATCAGATCTTATTATCAGCACTCCGGTAAATGGAGGTAATTCATTTATTAAATATTCAATTACTTTTTTTGGTAACTTGTTAAACATTTATTTTTGTTTAAGCATTAATTGTGCTATTCTACTAAACGCGGTGTCGATTGCATCATTTGTTTTGGCGCTAGTTTCTATTACTTCATATCCCGCATTGCGAAAAGTTGTAATATCATCCTTATCGATATCCCATTCTTCCTTAAGATCCGATTTGTTAATTAATATAATAATAACAGCGTTTGGTGCAGTTCTAATTGCCATTTCAAGGAGCTCATTTCCTATCTCAAGGCTTGCTCTTCGAGTGCCGTCAATTACAATAAAGCAACCTGATGAACCCATAACATACGCGGGTTTTACTTTTTGATAATCATCTTCACCATGTATGTCCCAAAGTAATAAGTTTACTTCTTTTCCATCAACAGCAACTGTTTTTTGATCAATTTTAACCCCTATTGTAGTTTGATATTTCTCGGAGAATATACTATTTACATACCGTTGTACAAGACTTGTTTTCCCAACCGCAAATGACCCCAGCATTATTATTTTCTTTTTTATCATAGGTCTTCAGGTTTGGAATATATTACTCTAAATGAAACCGATCTAACCGGAAAAATTTCTTCTAGATCTTCAATAAAATCTGCTTTTGGGACTAGTACTTCCATTGGTATTCCTGCAGCAATCATCAGGTTAATAAATTGCTGAGCCCTATCAAATGCAAACTTTTCGTTTGCTTCAGCATTGCCTTCATAACTGGTATGAGAAATTACGATAATTACCGGTACAGAATCTTGAACAAAATTAAAATCTAATACTGTATTAACCTCATTGATAAGGCTTTCGAATTTTATTTTCTGCATGCTGTTAAGCTCAACTACATTATGCTTAAACTCAAAATAGAATTGTTCAATAGCAAGAGCTACTCGTTCTACTTTTGCTTTACTTGTTAACAAGTATAATTCACTTATGTCAAGATTGACTACGCCTGGAATGCTTGTGTAGATAATATTGGATTTTGTTACCCAATCTTCATTTGCTTCCCCAGATGCAAAGAGGGTTCCATTTTTATATTTTATGATAGTTGTTGATGAGGGTTTGAGCACAGCATATGCTCTTTTTAGTATAAGGTCATCTTCCAGTGAAATATATGGTTTAAGCTCAAAGTCAACTTCGGAAGTATCAAGATTATAGTGTTTTGATATTGTATTTGGGGCTACTGCATATGGATCACGTAATACTTCAAATACAGTTTTGCCAGCCATGTATTTATCAGTGATAATTACTATTCCGGGTTCTGCTTTCAGCGCATGTTCCAGCTTATTTATACGTATTGCACGTTCAATATTAATATAACCCCAATATCCTGCTAAGCATAAAAGAATTAAAAAAATAATTATTACAATAATTGGTTTTTTCTTTTTCTTTTCCTTTTGTTCGCTTATTATACAGCTTTGTAGATAGGGTTTAGTTTTTTCAAAAATATCAACATCCCCATCAAATTTCTCAAGATCATAGGCTTGCTTTAAATGAATTTTTTCGATGGTTTCTTTTAGAATAGTTCGAAATCCGGAAGGAGCATCACCATCTACAATGGCAGCTAGAATAGCACCAGGGCCCTGTTCAATCCATATATTGAAACTACCAATTTGAATAGTATTAAGTTCATTATCGTCGTCAACTGCAAATGAATCCTGAACAAAATCCTTTATTGCTGATAACATTGATGAAATCATGTCATCATCCTTTGTTACAGCATTGTCGCTATCAGAATCACTTTGAAGAAGTAATCCGGTTTGTTTATGGATAAGAAAAACTTGTTTTACCCTAAAAACGTATGCTTGTGAAAGAACCATTTCAGCATACGACATTCCGCTGAACATGGCCGTAAAACGCCATCCAATACGAGTAGGTGAAAATCCGTTTTCAAGTGTTGTGTTCAGCGAATCAAGCATATTCTTGATATCTTCTGCCACAGCTTTCCTTATTGCGGGAAGCATAACCGGAAAAAGGATATCGGACAATGTATGCGGATCTCTTTTTATACTATCCTTTAATGCAGATTCAACTATAGGGATAAGAACTGAATATGAAATATTTCCTTTGTCAAGCATTATTTTAATGCTATTTGGAAGCAATTCACTAATTTCTTCTGAAAAAGCTTCAGGGTCATTAACCAAAAGGGCCAACCTGCTTAGATCTTCGGTGTCAAGACCGATTATCATTTTCCGTAACTCATTCAACTTAATTTCGGGCCTGCTTCCAAAAATCCCCATATTTTCATTTGATTCTGACATTTATTTGATATGAGTTATTATTTAAGTTTTTCGCCAAGGTCAATTAATATATCCGCCATTTCTACTTTGCTTACCTTGCTGTCTGTTATTTCATTTACTTTGTTTTCGTGTTCTTCTTTAAGTGAGTCAATGGTTTGATTTAATGAACTCTCGAGGCTAGCTAACTTTTTAACTATTTCATCAATTTTTTCGTTTAAATTGACTTCAATTTTTTCGTTTTCGTTTTTAACCTCGAGAGTTATATTTACAATTTCCTGCTTAATCTCTTTATTTATGTCCTTCTGGTTATTTATGTCCTTCTGGACTTGAGTACTTTTTTCCTGAACTTCATCAACCTTTTTTGCTTCATCCTCCAATGCCTGTTCAATCTTCTTCAATCGACCTTCCATTTCTACCTTTAGGGTTTCATGGGTGGAAGAATTCTCAATTTTAAAAGACTCTAATTTTTGTTCAATACTTTGTAAGTCTTCACCAAAAAGAATATCTTTTATCCGGGATAAATTTTCGCTTTCTGATCCGGTATTTGAGTTAGGCATTATTGATAAAATTTAAAATTATTTTGAATACTATTTTTTGACAACAGGTTTAACAGGATATTGTGCCATAATAGCTGCTACCGCTTTTGGAATATTTTTTTCGTTGGTTGCTGGATTATCATCAACAGTTTTTGTGCCAATACCTTCCCAAATAAGCTTCTTCTCAGCGGAGTCAAATACATCGCACACAAGTGTACCAACTGTATAATTTACATTGCTAATTGTTGTCATTGAGGTTCCCATCATTGGTGATCCCCAACCCCAACCAGGTCCGTAACCGTAATATCCGCCATATCCCCAGCCGTAGTATCCACCCATATTAGTTGTGTTAGCTACCTGTTCGGTTTTTTGCTGAGTAACAACAAATAATGCCATCACAAGTTATCCGCCTTCGGCAACAAATTTTAATCCCCTACTATCAAATTGCTCTTTAAATGCGGCTTCAAATCTTTCTTTATCAAATGGTGATAGTATTTGATCACTATTTTTTGTCCATCCATGAAATGAATATGTTGTGAATTTTGTAAAATCAATAGATTTGTCGTAATCTGAAGTTACCGTGATACTTGAGCAAGATCCTAATAGAATAATAACTGCCAATATGGCTACTGATAATAGTTGTTTCATAATATATTTTTTAAAGTTATTAATATTTGATAGCTACAAATATACAAAATGTGTTCAATAATTGTTACTTGTTTGCTATTGAGTGCCAACAAATAAAATTTTATTGGACAAACTAATTAAAGTCTCATTTATAAATATTCCAATTTTGTTTGGGATATCTTTGCATTATTAATTCTATTCGAATGACAAAATCCAAACTGCAAATAACCCTTGATGGATCACATACTTTAATAAGCAATTTTGAGGGTGAAACTTATCATTCTTCCTTTGGTGCAATTCAAGAATCGCAACATATATTCATCAAACATGGGTTGGCACAAGTTCACGATTACATGAAAAGAGTTAAAATTCTTGAAGTTGGAACCGGGACTGGCTTGAATGTATTATTGTCGTATTTGTGGTCTGAAGATAATGATGTTAGTATTGAATATAAAGGGTTTGAGCCATTTCCTTTACAGGAAAATGAAGTTGCAGATTTAAACTATCCTAAATTATTAAGTATTAAAAATGAGATATTTAGTTTAATTCATAGTAATAAAAATAAAGAAATTGTGCTCTCAAATATGTTTACTCTTAAAATATGTATGAGCCAAATCCAAAAAGCACAACTAAGAGATAATTACTATAACCTAGTATTTTTCGATGCTTTTTCACCTGATGCTCAGCCTGAATTATGGACTACCCAGGTTTTTACTAAAATTTTCAAATCGTTGGCTTCGGGTGGAATTTTAACAACATACTCATGTAAAGGAAGTGTGAAAAGATCGATGCAAGAAGCGGGATTTGATATTGAAAAAGTACCTGGACCTCCTGGTAAAAGAGAATTTTTACGAGCAACTAAGGGGTAGCACTACATTGAAAATTGTTTCATCCATAAAAAAATAGCAACCGAAAGTGCATGGGTAACATTTAATGATGATATGGAACCAGGAATAGGTATATATATGCTATAATTGGCTTGATCTATAATTTCTTTACTTATGCCTCTTACTTCATTACCCACAACAATTGCAGTTTTTTGCGGAAATTTAAATGTGAATATATTTTTGGCATCTTTGCTGGTTTCGAGAGCCACAATCTCATAATCGGAAGGTAAATATTTAGCTAGTTCTTCTGGTTTAATTGTTTTCCAAACTACGATTTCGGATGCTCCGGATGAGGTTTTCTTAATTTTCGATTTTCTAAAATCTTGTAGTTCACTAGATAGGAATAGAGTAAGCGGCGAACCTATATTACCAGCAAGACGCAACACTAATCCCATGTTTTCGGGTGTTCGAAGATTATCTGCAATAATTATTGGAGGATAAACACCTTCAAGAAATCTTGAAGTTCCTAATTCATTAAACAGATCAACGGAAGAGTTTGCCATATATGGAATATAAAAAAGCCTCGCCTAAATCAAACTAGGCGAGGCTTTTTATTATTGATTGTATCTTATTGTATTAAGATTTTTTGTGTAGATGTTCCGTTTTCAGTATCAATTTGAATGAAATATACACCTCTGTCGAAATTGCTGATATCAATATCGTTTGAGTTTGTATTTTCATATACAAGTTGACCAATGGTATTTAGAAGACGAACATTAGTAATATTACCATTTGATTGAAGATGTAATACTGTACTTGCTGGATTTGGGTACGCAGCGATGTATTCATTTTCTCCATTTTCACCAACACCAACAGTAACTCCAAGAGTAACGCCTACTACAGCTTCTTCGTTTGTTGGGTCGTTGTTTCTGATAAGGAATTTTCCTGTGTATGTATCGCTAACAAGTCCTGTAGCATCTATAGTAACATTAACATCTTGTTCTTCATTTTGAACTAACATACCTGATTCAACATCTGCCGATAACCATTGCGTAATAGGTGTGCCAGTTACGTTTGCACGGATGTTCCAATTAACGTTTAAATCTGGATTAGTACCATCATAAAGGTGATCCCAACCTGGACCAGAAGACATCCAGTCGCCGTTTGGAACAGCAGGACCAGCATCACAACCAGGTGTAAACATACCCATTGTAGATGATACCCAGTATCCTACCCATAGGTCTTGACCATCAATTTTAACTGGAGTGTCAAGTGTAACTGCTGTCCAGCTCATTGGGTTAGCACTAAATGCTTGCTCAAGAAGTAATTCACCTGGTCCTGGAGTGTTATAAGAACCCATTCCGTAAACTTGTGCTTTGTATCCAATACCTGCATCGTTAATATAAACTTGAATTTCGTTTATTTCCATTCCAATGTATGGTACTAGCATTGCTGCAGGAAACATAGCTGCTACTCTCCATTGGTAATCACCAAGGTTTGAACCAATAGCACTTGCGTTGTCACCATCATAATGTAATAATTCATCACGTGTTGATGGAGTTCCGCTTCCAGGTGTATAATCAGGATCAGCACTTATGTCCTGATTCAATACTTTAGGTGTATTTACAACTTCAGTAACAACGCCTTGGGTTTTTCCTGCCTGAGGATAAATTGTAACTATTTCATAGCTTAAATCAGCTTGCCCTAGATTTGCAATAGTAAACATACTTGTTGTAGATGATCCTGACGGAATGGTTGCAAACATAGAAGTAGGGTCTACATCAATAATTGGGTTTGAAATACCTGGATCAAGTACAATATAGGCAACATTGTCGAAATAATACTTCGCAGTTTCACCTGTTGGTGCACCAGCGTATAAATTAACACCACCTAATTGTAGTGTTCCTGCTGCGCCTTGAGCTTGCAAGCTAAATTGCCACTCAGCAATTTGTGTTTCATCAATTTCAAAAGATGCTAGATCTTCATCTAAGTCAACAAAGAAATCAAGGGTAAACCATTGATCATGAGGGTATGTAAATGGGATTTCAGTAGGGTCACCTGCATACATATAACCATTATCGTTACCAGCTGCAGCTCCAAAATATACCTCAACAGCCCATTCGTTACCTGGGGCTTCGAAATGTTGAAGATTAATATATCCACCAAAGTTTGAAGGGATATAATATTCAACAGAGAATAAGTATGAACCAGAAGTTTTATTTCCCAATTTTAGGACCATGTCGTTAGTTCCTTCAACAATCACTGATTTGGTTGGGCTTGATGATTCAGCATCAGTTATAAACGCATCCTCGGCTGAACCAGGATCATTTGACCATGTTGTCCAAAATCCGGTTTGATCTGATTCTGCAAGTTGTGTGCCAACTGTGAATTCTTCAAAATCATCGATATAAATATACTCATAACCGGCTTCAATAGATACACCATCAACTCCAATTAGGTCACCATCGTTACCAACATATTGCCATGCAATTTGAAATTCAGCATCAGCATAATCGCTGATATCTAACGACACAAAATTCCATGCCCAATCAGCAGCAGGATCAATTTCATCAATTGCATTCCAAAGTTCTGTCCAAGTTGCACCACCATCATCAGAAATATGGCAAATTAATGTAGCACCTGGGCTTAGCCAAGGACCGCTTACGCCAGCATAGAAATCAAGTGATAATGGAGTGTTTCCCATAGCATCAACAGATGGTGAGATTAACCATTCATCCTGATCTTCACCAACCCAAGGAACCATTGCTGAAAACAAACTATTTGGATCAATAGTGTTAAAGTTATTGTCTGTTGGGTTTGTTTGAATCCAGGTGTAACCTGCGTTGAAAATAGTTTGAGTCCAACCTGTAGGTAGAAAATCAACATCAAACCCTTCTTCTAGATATACATCACGTGCGGAAGGTTGATTACCGGCATCGGGTGTGATGTTAACTGAAGTGGCTGTTTTAAGCCCTAAAGCCTGGGCTTTTGTCATAAGTGTATTTTGCGCAGTAACACTGCTAATTGCAAAAACTACCACGACAAATAATGATACTAAGCGTGAAAAATTTTTCATAATAAAATTAGTTAGTGAATAAAATTCAAATTTTGTTAATTGACAAATTTAGTTAAATCTGGTATTCAAACAAACCTAGTTGCTCATTTTTTCAAATTTATTAACAATTATTGCTGATATGAATTATTGTTTTTCATAAGAAAACGGTTGTATAACCATAAACACAAGGCAGAAAATAATCCTATACCTAATATTACCACCCAAATATTTGATGGGTGGTAAGTGTTCCAAAGATAATCCGTTAATTCTTTATTACTCATGTTCAGAGCCGAGGCAGCTTTATCAAAATACTCATTGTGAGATAGTTCGTTAGAAAGACTTATGCCCTTATTTGCGAGATCTTGAACAAGTAGAGTGTGTTTATCAGACATTGTTTGGTATACATTTCCAGAAATAATCCCTGCCAGAATGCTTCCAATGAATACAGGAAGGAACGAATAACCCATATAAAGAGCCTTTTTGTCGGAAGGAGCTATTCGTCCAATATATTCTGTAATCTTTGGTGAGGCCGCCATTTCTCCAACTGAGAAAATCAATATGGCGATCAGTGTGAATATCACATTTTGTGTTAATAATGTAAGTGCCATACCGATTGAAGCAATAATAAAGCCTGATAGCATTGCGCTTAGAGGCCTTTTTTTCATAATTAAAGCTGAAATGAAAACTTGGAAAATTATAATAAACATTGCATCAAGATTGGTTATAAATTCAGCCTCCATTTTCCCCTCATGCCCATACAAGGTAGCTATAAATGGAATAAACTTATTGAAAAAATCATAAAAAAACCATACCATGCCCAGCGTTCGAGTAATTCAATTGTGTTGGCAACCCAAAAAGTACGAGGGTATTTTGCAAATGTTGTAGTAATTCGACTCATAAAGATGTTTATATATTTCAGGGTCGAATATACAAATAATACGATACCTTGTTGAATGTTGAATCGTCAATGCCTGCAACCATCTTAATCTGGTTTACATCGGTAAATGATCCAATTTTATTACGTAAGTTAAAAAACGACTTTGTTGTATTATAATCGAAATACGGGTGTTTTAGTAACTCTTTAAACTCAACGGTATTTATGTCAATTTTTTTGATGGAGCTTGTGTCGACCGAAACGTATTTTTCAATTTTATCATAGATGCTGTCTGATAAACCATAGACTTCTTTAAGTTGATCAGCCGCTATAAAACCACCAAGTAACTTACCATAAGCAAGAGTTCTTTTTGCTAACCAGGGTGAAAACCCCAATGAATTAATCAAATCAACAGAATCAGCATTGTTAATTTCAACTTTATTGTAGTTAACTTCATCAATAATCTTCTTTTTATTAACAACCTTTCCAGGTGTAGATTTGTATGGTGATGGAATAACAATATATGGTTCGATAATACTAAATTCAGCATCTGATATTGAATATATTTTTTTCAGATCTTCTTTCTTCCTGAACTTACCCCCTTTGGCTTCGTATTTTTTTATGGTGCGAATTTGCGATTCAGTAAATCCCATCTTTTTCCATGCTTCAACCGGAAGTTTGTTTGGATCAAAAGTAAAGGGTGTAATTTTCTGTATGGCAATTTCAAGGTCAATATCCCCTGAGTTTTGAAGGATTTCAATATTTATAGAATCGGCAATTAATTTTTGTTCTTCCAAAAATAATTCAATCTCTGAATTGTACTTTTTTAAATTTGATCCAGATTGTGATTCAATCAGATAAGGTAAGAACAGATTTGCAATCCCAATAATAAGTATTAATATTATTAGAATAATAATACCTCGCTGTTCACTTTTACTTAAGGTAAAAAATGCTCTAAGCATATTTGGAATTATTTGTATCTCTTTATTTCACCTGATTTAAGTTTGATCCAATAGTCTGCTAAATCGCGTTTGATTTCCGGAGTAAGTATTAGC
>JABMPH010000312.1 GCA_013203805.1 Bacteroidota bacterium
AACTACGCCTAATTTACTCATTAATTTAATTTTTGTAATTGGTATTCGTGATTTCGCTTTGCTCAATTCCCGAAAAGCTATCTGCATTGAGTATATTAACTATCTGAACAAAATAACTGAAATACAACACCTTAACTATAATTAATTACGAATAAAAATTTGATATTGCATTAATTTTTGTAAATTGTATTTGTGCATATAAAAATATTTATAGTTGATGACTACAATATTTTCAGAAGTGGATTAAAACTTATTTTAGAAAAACACAAGAATTTTAAAGTAGTCGGTGAAGCGTTAAACTCAAACGAGTTATTTAACGTTTTAGATAAAGTACAACCTAATGTAATAGTTCTAAATTTAACATTGCCCCATAAACACATAATTTCAATTACTAAAAAACTTTTTAAAAAATATCCCGAAATAGCCGTTGTCTTATTGACTTTTGGTGCTGTAGAGTATGTAATATTAGAATGTATTATTAATGGAGCCCGTGGAATTCTGTGGAAAGAGAGTTCTCCCGAACAGTTAGTTGAAGCTATAGTAACAGTTGCCTCGGGCGAAAGATACCTGGATATTCCTGAATCAAAGATGGTATCTAAAGTTATTCAACATGCACACAGCCATCATTACGACGATCATAACTTTACCGAAATAAGCGATCGGGAGGAGGAGGTGCTAAAACTTTTTACAAAAGGATATTCTTATAAACAAATAGGCATAGAATTAAATATTAGCCCACGAACAGTAGAATCACATAAAAATAATATACTTTCAAAACTCAACCTGCAATCTGTTACCGAGATGATAAAATATGCCATCAGGCATAATTTAGTTGAAATATAGAATTATTTTCTATCAATATTAAACAAAGAAGCAATATCTAAGGTGCTGGAATCTCCTTCAGGAATTACAGGGTGTTGAAAGTCAATTCATTTATGCTTCCCACTAACAAATAAGTAATTACATATTCTAAACAGCATGTGTCGCGTGAGAAGCCTGCAGCTTAAAGAAATCCCGTACATTCAAATTTAATGTTTTCGAACATAGCTTACTCCTTACTGTTGGATTATACTTCCGTTTTTACGGTTTTTAGATGATGTTAATCCATAATTACCATTACACCATTCGCGAAGTGTATGTAAATAAGAAAAAAATAATAGTTAATTAGCCTTGAAAACAGACAAGTATTAAGAGTAATAATGGTAAGTGTGATTTTTTTTCCATCATAATAACTAACCTTTGATGTAATAATATTTAAGGAATTTTACGGATATAAAATAGGTAATTTTACGGATTGACTTAAATGTGTAAATTAGACTACCTTGCTTATCCAATTGTGCAAATCCCGGCACTTAATTAATCTTGTGGTATCACTTTTAAGGATAATTGATAGATTGTTTGTAGAAACAATCTATGTGTATTTATATTTTTTGCTCAACTGCTGGTCTTTACAGAAGTTTATAGTATAATAAATAAATTTCAAAAAAGTATCGATTATGCAATGTTGATTCACAATTGCGTGAACGCTCAATACGATGTGCCAAATTATTATTTTAGAAAATTATTCTTTGTTTAGTGCAGGTATCAAGGCCATACTCTCAGAAATTAATGAATTCGAAATTATTGGAGAAGCCAAAATTGAAGATAATTTTTTGAGGCAATTTAGAGAGATAAAACCAGATGTAATTATTGTTGACATTATTCATTGCGAAAATGAAGGCATAAAACCAATTAAAAAAATCAAAAAATATTTTTCTAAAATTCCAATATTATTGATAGTTAGCGAAGACTATGCAAATTATTTTGAAGAGTATATAGCATTGGGAATAAAAGGCTTTGTTTTTAGGGATGCAAGTCCTGGAATACTTGTTAAAGCAATAAAAAAATTGAAGAACGGTGAAGATTATTTTCGCAAAGATGTTTGGATAGTTTTAAAAGATTTCATTCGCTCACGGAAGTCACACAAGTTTAAAAAAGCAGAAAAATCCTTACTTACAAACCGTGAAATTGCAGTTTTAAAATTATTCAGCAAAGGACAGACTTATAAAGAAATAGGTGTTGATTTGAATATTAGTCCACGAACAGTTGAATCGCATAAAAAGAATATTCTAACAAAGTTAGAAATAAGATCTACTGCCGAAATGGTGAGATATGCTTTTAACAACCAAATTCTTTAATACGTTAATTTACCTACTTTTTTTGTAACCTCAAAAATGAGAAATCTCATATCAGTATTTCCGTAAAAAACCCGATTGCATAGTATTTTTACTTAACGTACCTTATTTTTCTGTTTCGATTAACGCAAAATTTTAGCACAAGGGAATTAATTTTCATGCCCCGAAATTAATTCTTTAACCCGTAGAAGTGACAGAAGTTATGGTAGGTTCCTTTTCGAAGGGACATTTAATTGAGGGTGATTTTAGATGATGTAGTGTTATAACTCATTTAAAATTACATTTTATGAAAAACAATTACGTAGAAGTTACAGAAAACATAAATGTGTTTTCTGTTTTATGCTCAAAGTTTTGGCTCCGATGTTGGCGCCTTTGGCTTTTTTTGCCACTTTTTATTGTGGCATTTTTAATGGTTGACTATACTTCAACGGCCCAGACCGGCAATGTTCAGGGAGTTATTCCAGTAATTTCCCCGGCAGGAGGTTTTGGTGTTGATGGTGATGCTTTTGCCGATACTCCGCCACCTGATTATTTGCCAGTCGGTGACTGGTTTGGCGATCCGGAGAATTCTACCACCAATGGCTTGTTTAAAATAGAAACTGATGGTAGTTTTACATTTAACTATGAATACATGTATTTTTTTCAGGATAGTTTATCAGGCGATCCTGATTCTACTACTTTTTTGAGTTCTAATAAAATTAATGATCACCCAAACACCTATTCGGTAGGAGTGGGCAATGTTCCCAATAAAAATGAGATTCAAAATGTTGGGGTTCATTTTACCTATGGTACAGGACCAAATGATTTGTGGTGTATATTCGCTGCCGACCGGGAAGTTACCAACGGTAGCAGTTACATTGACTTTGAGTTCTTACAGAAATCTCTGATGATGGAAGATGATGGAACTTTTACTACCGAGGGAAATGAAGGAGGACGTTCCATTATTGCTGGGCGTGGCGATATTTTAGTTACTGTAGAGTTCACTAGGGGAGGAGTGGCTGCCAATGTAATCGTAAATGAATGGACAGCTGTAGGTGATGGATACGAGTATGTACCTCAGCCAATCGGCGATTTTACAGGTGATATATTTGCAACAGTAAATACATCATTAACCTATGTCCCATTTCCTGCTTATGATCAGTATGATGAAACAGAGGAAAAGTGGTATTATAACGCAAATCAGTGGGCCGAAGGTGCTGTTAATCTTACTGCATTATTTGATTTGAACAATAATCCTTGTTTTACGCTGAGCACTTTATTTGTAAGAACAAGAACTTCAGGCTCTTCCTCCAAATCGGAATTGAAAGATTTACCGGGTCCTCCTCTCCAAATAGGAATAACAATAAAGCCTGAACTTGAACTTGCATCAAGTCCGGTTGATTGTTTTGACGAAGCTACCGGAAGTATTACTGCAACAGCTTATGGTGATCATCCAGATTTTATTTACGAGTTAATACCTGGCACATCCCTAACAAGTGCAGGCTCTGTAACTTTTAATAATTTATCTGCTGGAACTTATCAGGTAGTAGCAACCGATGATTTAGGTTGTGGCAGCGATACAGTGGATATTGAAATTACTGAGCCACTATTACTGGAATGTGAAATCATATCATCTACTGATGTTACATTCCATGGGGGTGCCAATGGCTTGATTGATTTATCAGTCTCTGGAGGAACAGCTCCATACACCTATT
>JABMPH010000313.1 GCA_013203805.1 Bacteroidota bacterium
ATGATATAGAGATAATTGATAATAATGCATGGGTTTCCACAAATAACGGCATAATACAACTCGAATTAGATACTTTTAAATACAGTCATTATGTTCAATCACATGGTATTGGTGATAAAGAATATAGTGCCGGTGGTCTATTTTATGATGTCGAAAATAACATATTATACGCAGGAGGTTTAACCGGTTTAACATCTATTAAACTTAATGATTTTAAAAATATTGCAAGCAGAACAGATAATATTCTTTCAAAAATAAGCGTCATAAATAAAGAAGGTATGGTTCTAAGGAATTACTTCAATATACCTCAACATATAAGCGTTAATGAGGGGAATACGTTACTAATAGAGCTTGGTAACAAAGATGCAGCCATCAGATCTAAGTCAAACTTTACTTATAAAATTGAAAAAAAAAACTAGTAGTTTAGTCTCTATATTACGCGCGAACCAGCGTCAAATTTCTCTAGTTGATCTTACTGGTTCCGATTTTAAATTATCATTTGGAGAAGATAATGATTATGTTCTAGTAGTTGATGTTATTCCTTATATTTGGAATCGTTGGTGGAGTTATTTAATCTATTTAATAATTGTTTTCTATTTAATAAAGTTTTTTATTTCTCAATATAAATCAATTCAAGAGGCTAAAAATAGTGAAACCCTTTCCAGAAAGGAACTCGATCTTAAACGTAAGCAATTAGCGTCACTTTCACATGAGTTAAGAACTCCTCTTAATGCAATAATAGGCATTACAGATGCGACGACAAATAACGACCCAGATATTCTACATATTAAGAGTTCAGCATACTTGCTTCATTCACTAATTAACAATGCATTAGATAGCGTAACTTTTGAAACGGAAAAATCAATCAACATTACAAAAATCGCATTTAATATAAAAATCATTGTTGAAGATGTAATTGAAATTCTAAATTTATACATCATATCAAGCAATATAAACGTATCTCTAAGGATAGAAAGTTCTGTTCCCGAACTGATCTATTCAGATAAAACAAAGATTCAACAAATTATTCTAAATCTTTTAAAAAACGCCCTAAAACATTCTAAGACAGCTAGTTCAATAGATATCAATATTTTTGTCGTGAACCACGAACTGCTAGTATCCGTGAATGATGATGGTATTGGTATAGGGTATCCTGAGCAGAAGGCAATCTTTGACGTATTTTATAAGATAGATAATAAAAACTCCGGATTTGGATTAGGTTTATATATATCCAAGTTGCTCAGTAAGGCGTTAGGGGGGGATCTTTTTTTAGATAGTGAACTTGGAAAAGGAAGCACATTTTCTTTAAAATTGCCTATTGAAATTGCAAATGAAATATCAATAACTGAGCAAACCATACAAATTCGATCCAAATTAAAAATAAAGAATTTATTAATATTAGAAGATGATCCCCTTAATATTTATACCATAAAATTACAGCTGAAAAATTTAGGTATTGATAAATATAAAATTGTTGATGATTACAATCAATATACTAAAGAAAACAAACTTGAATATGATTGCATAATTTTGGATTTAAATTTTAATCATGACGTGTATGATGGTATTGATCTAGCAAAAATTCTGAAAAATTCTGATTATCCAGGTCTCATCTATATTCTTACAGCAGAATCTGACGCATTAATCAAAAAAGACGCGAAAAAATATGTTACTGACTATTTAGTTAAGCCTATCTCTTTGGATGTCTTGGAAAGTATATTATTTTCGATGCATTAAATATGTAAGTGGTTAGCTTTCTGTATTTGTCAAAAAGATTGATTGTTTAAAATTATTCATTTCTTATTGTTTCTGGGTAATCATCTATTACGCTTAATACACGATTTGACGTTATTGAGCACTCCTCAATAAGCCTTATCAGAAAAGGCTTGTTATGTTTAATTCCATCCAACTTGATTGCTTTTTCTAATGCGTCTGCATCATCTATTAATTCTGAGAATTGAAGAATTCTTAAACCACCTTTGAGCTTGTGGAGTGCCTTGAGTGTCATCTGTTGATTATCGTGTTTAAAAATCTCTTGGTAATCAGCAATGCTTCTCTGAAAGAGAGAAACCATTTCCTTAATATCGCTTAGAGCGTAACCAAATTGTATTAATTTTTGAACCATAACCGATTCCTCACTAGTATAACTCAGTCGTTATTATCAATAAAAAACAATAAAAAACAATTGCTTATATTGTATTCTTTATGTAAATTATATCATATCGATTGCAACGATATCGCCTAAAAATTTAAAATATGTGTAACTTACTGAAATTATTATTAATTTTAATTTTTATGTCTTCTGTAGACTTATACTCTATGGGTGATAATGATGTCCGTTTCAGTCGTTTAACTTCATATTCATTTTCTAGTCCACAAGCTATAAGTAAAGACAAATTTGGGTTCCTATGGATTGGTGCCAGCGATGGTCTAGTGAAATATGATGGTTATTCTTATAAATCATATACAAATGATCCAAATGATGCCTCTTCTATTAGCAATGGCAATATACGTTCTATCTTATTGGATGCTACAGGCAATCTCTGGATTGCTACAACGAATGGTCTTAATAGATATAATTATCTGACAGATAAATTTATTATTTTTAATTTTGAAACAAAAAAACAAAATTTTATTTATGAAATATTTGAATCTTCAGATGGTAGTATCTGGATAGCTACAGAAGATGGTATAAAAAGAAAGAAAAATAATAGTAATAATTTCGAAAATTTTTCGTATTACAATGATCGAGTGGGCAGTAATAATAAAATTGGTGAAGCGCGTACATTTTTTCAAGATATTGATGATATCCTTTGGGTGGGTACAATAAATTCTGGAATTCTGAGATTTGATTTTTCTAATGATTTTTTCATGCAACTTCCGTCAAAGC
>JABMPH010000314.1 GCA_013203805.1 Bacteroidota bacterium
ACCGTATACCCTGAACTCATATATCCGTTATTTCAGAAAGAGGCATCAATCCCAGATATTTCTGTTTATGAAAACTTAAAATTACCCCTACCATGCGATGGCGTTCCTGTCCCTGATAATCCCATATTACTTCCGAACGCCAAGCGATCCTATCGTAATGGAATTCACCGAGGGATTGATTTTTATGCCAATTGGGGTTCACCAGTAAGAACTGTATTTGATGGGGTTGTTATTCGAGCAGATCATAATTTTAAAGAAATCCCCGCACAATTCAGGGAAGAACTTTTAGAGATAACAACAAAAGTAGGACGAACGCCATCGGATATCTTTGAGCACGTTTTAGTTGGACAAGCCGTATATATTGATCATGGCTTTGATATAATCCCCGGGTATCGCTGCATCTCCATTTATGCTCATCTTTCCCATATTGAAGAAAACATTGTCCCTGGAACAAAAGTGGTACAAGGGCAAGTATTGGGGAAGTCTGGTAATACCGGCACAAAACCCAGTACCCTTGGAACTCGCGGAGGTTCTCATCTCCACTGGGAATTAATACTTCAAGATGATAGTGGGGAGTATTATTTAGGGCAGGGGATTGATACTAATACCTCCGATCTACTTAATGCTATATTTTTTTAGTCATCCGACCAACGGGCTCCAAAGGGGCCGCCATACGCACCCATAGTATTTCGTGTTCCATCAGCGTTATTATATCGAGCATCCGGGTGTCCCGCATTAATTCCCGGCGATGTATCTAATAGTCTGTAATTATCAATGAAGTGTGGATATCCTAGAATATAATCTGTTCCAATTATATAATATGAATTGCTATATAGATTGTACTTTATTGTTGCCTGGGTTGCTTGGCTTAGTGTGTCCAAATAAATTAGAGTATCGGGAAATACAATTATATTATTTAAAAACATCAGTGAATCAGTATTGATGCCAATCCCTATATCATTTCCAATAATGGTAGTGTTTACAATGTTTCCGTCCGAATTTGCGATATAAATACCACTACCATGAAATGCGCTCATATTGTTATAAATAATTGTATTGTATACGTTACTGCTCCCTGTTGAATAGATACCTCCTCCAACACTCGTGCTAGTATTATCATATATTTTACAGTTAAAAATACTAGCGTTTCCTGATAATCTTATCCCACCACCGGGGTCACCGTTCATTGAAAATCCATTTATAATATTGAAACCGTGAATTTCTCCTGAATTCATAGTTATGGAGCGACCTGTTTTACCGCCATCTATCGTAACGGTTGATGCCCCACAAACGGCAATTAATATGACAGATTTATTTATCAAATTAAGGGTTTCTCTATATTCTCCAGAAAATATATACAATGTATCATAATCATCAATAACGGCGTTGTTAAATGCCGTCTGAATCAATGTATCTTGAACTTCAGATGGAAAATACAAGTGTGTTGTTTTAGGAATGGTGATATTGGATGTTGTCCATATAATATTTCCATCATTATCTGCCAACCCAACTCTGTAATTCAAGTTTTCATCATCATAAATAGTATCGCCATATTCTAAAATTGAAACATCCTGAAATTCAGTAACAGTTTGCCAACTGCTGTCAACATTTTCTGTAAAGCGCTGTATTAGCGTCTTATTATAAAACTCTAAATAATATTCAGACCACGATAAAGAAACGGTAGAGGTATCAACTACCCGTATAATGGAATGGTTAAGTGATAATTCAAAATTGCTTTTTTCTTCTCCAGCATCGTAATAATTACATGAGACAAAAACAAATAACAGTGGTAAGTACCTGTATTTCATAGCGAATAACTAAATTTAACAAACAAAACACTTCGTTTTTTTTCATAATATTCTGTTGGTGAATTATTTAAATAAAAAGAGTCTGTAATATCATAATTCTCAGCAAAAATATTACGGATGCTGAAACTAATTGTATATCCCAGTCTTTTATAATCTCCCTCATGTGCAATCCGTAAATGTGTAAATGTTTTTGCTTTAAAATGGATTCGATTGCCTAACTCACTTATTAAAAATGACTCACCAATGTATTGATTATCAATTCCTATGGTGATCCATTTTATTTTCTTTGAGATTGTGATATAACTGGTGAAGGTCGGCATTGACGGAAAAGCTAAGTCGTCACTATAAAACACCTTTGATAACGATCCTTTAATGAGGATGGCATCAGAAACATCAATCGTAGATTTAAATTCAAATCCACTTAACCATACAGGAATATGAAAGTTTACTGGAAAGGTTATACCTAATTGGTTTGTATAAAGCACTCTATTTGTATAATTGTTTTTGAATACACTAATAAAATGTGACGTTTTGCTTAACGTAGATTCAACACCAAATGTCAGTTCTGTTGTCGTCATATATTCATTTATTAATTCATTATATTCATTGAAAATAGTTTGTACATCTATCTCTGACACAAATGGCTCCGTTTCATCGACAAATATTTTGCCCTGTCCCCACAAATAATAATCAAGAAACGAAGGAGATTTTTCATTTATTCCCTGATAAAATACCAAGTGAAATTTGTTTTCAAAAAAAAGATATTCTGCTGCCAGCCCCAAACGTATAGAAGCAAGTTTTGTATCTTCGAGTATTGAATTAAAATATGGGCTATTAATGGAACTACTAACATCGGTATTTAAAAAACTTAAACGGTAGCCAAGATCAAATTGTAAACGGACATTTTCATCTTCTATTTTATATCCAATTACATTCGCAGTCGATTGTATTTCTGACTTGTACGAAAAATAGCTTTTGGTCTCAGTTTCTTTTTGCGTTATAATACGATCTGATGAAATATTATCCTTTTCATATTGGAGAATAAAATCAAGGCCTCTAAAGTCTATCCTTTTAATCAATTTATATGTTTTGTTTATTTCTTCATTATTGAAATTAGTATTTGAAAATATGTTGTTCTCATAATTTGAATTCCAACGACCATGCTCAAAATCGATATTGTATTTGGTGCTAGTAATTTTTCCACTATATCCATTAATTAATTCGCCATTCAAAATACTTCCATCTTGTTGTTGGTATAAATTGTGAATATTTAAATAGTTAATATCTGCTCTGATTGAAAATATCCTGAACCGGTTAATCGAGCTAATATTTCGCTTATAATTATATGTTTTTCCATCGTAAGCCCTTGTGGTTAAAGTGTGGTAATTCCTTGTCCTATAGTATTTTGTGCTTAGCGTACCATCAATCGAATTGTCTAGTTCTTTGTGATTGTCCAATCCTCCCCCTACCAAAGTGGCAATTTGTGTAGCTTCGGGAACGTGGGTATTCATTAAAACAACACCACCAAAATTTCCTTGACCATATAATACTGTTTGACCACCTTTAATTAATTGAATATTATCAATATTATAATGATCGATTTTTGATGTGTTCGCTACTCCCAAAAACGGATTGTTTAATTTTATTCCATCCTTTAATAAAAGCACTTCACTGGCCTTGCTACCCCTAACACGAATTTCACCTCTTCCCCAACCAGAGGATTGAAAATTGACCGATTGTGAGGCCATTAGAGCATCTCCAATGTCTTTAAATCCTTTTCGTCTTAAATCTTTTCCATCAATTTCATGAATATAATTTTCCATTATACCATATATTTGTTTCCGTTCTCCTAATATATTAATTGGATCAGTTTCAATAACGTTCCCGGTAAGATATATTGTGGTTTCTTTATTGCCATAAACGAACACCCTTTTTCCTTTATATCCAATATGGGAAATAACGAGTACTGTGGGGAAGTCTTTATCAGAATTGATATTAAACCGACCATCGTCATCAGTAGCAGTTCCAATATCAGTATTTTCAATAATAATATTTACATTTGATACAGGTTGAAAAGTTAAACTATCTAAAGCAGTACCTTTAATAGCTGATTGAGTATAAATAAAAGTGTTTGCAAGGATAAGTATAAACAAATATCTCATAAAAAGAACTTACAGAAGTATAAATAAAAAAGGGGTTGGTATAAACCAACCCCTTTACAGATTTCTAAGCTAGTCGCTTAAAATTCTACAGATAATTGCAATACGTTATTATTATCAAAATAATTTGAAACGGTACGTATTGAATAATCTATGTTAAGTGTCATTGTGCCTAGCGGTACACTAACACCTGCACCGAAAGTTGAGCCCCATACGGTACTCGTCCATTCATCCCAAGCATCATCACTAACATCATCTGGTTGATCGTCTGCAACCATGTCCATTGATGTTCCTGCGCCAACCCACGCTAAATCTCCGAATTTATAGCGGGCTGCAACATTTAATGCGTTTACAGCAAAACTATTATTACGATAGTTTGCCATAAGATCAATAGTGCTCCCAATGCTATAGTTAGCAGAAAGATCAAGCGTTGCCGGTAAATCGAATTCCTGGGCTTTAATTCTGAAGCGTTCCTTTATAGTGCCGCTTTCCGAACCTTCGGGAGTTAACTGTTGTTCAAGATCTGATCCAGTGTACTCCATTTTTCCGCCAAGATTTTTTAACGCAACGCCAATACTCAATGGTAAGTTCTCAAAACCATATTGGACACCAAAATCAACGCCGAATCCAGATGCTCCTGTATTCATGATTTTTTCCGAGATTATTTTGAAGTTCACTCCAAAATTTACTCGATCTGTCATCCTTTTTGAGAAATTAGCTGTAAGCGTCATGAAGGCGGGTGAGAAAAACTCCCCTGTTCCTTCAGTGTTGTCTGCATCGGTTACTGCAATATCACCGAAATCTAATGACTTGATATTTAATCCAACTGTTCCCAAGGAACCGATATTTGACAGAAACCCAATATTGGTAACTGCAATATCAGCCAAGTACGACATATTGGAAGCAGATCCTTGAAAGCCGCTCCCCATATTTGCAGCACCAGCTGGATTAATAAAGATACTCTCAACGCCTGAAACTGTCGCACCATTTGCTGTGCTAAGAGCAATGGATTGAGCGCCCGTAGGTATTAACAGTTGTGTTGCACCGGCTGTTCCTTGTGAACGGATTGTACCCGCAAAGGAAACAGACAGTATCAAAATAGCAACTAATGCGAATTTGATTTTCTTTGTATTCATCATATACTCCTATTCCCTGCCTTAGTAGACATCTATCCGTTGTTCAGTCATTACTACCGCCAGTTTCAATACTTTGTCACCCTCATCTGTTTCAATGTGAGCTAAGTACATACCGCTACCAACAGGTAATTCAAAGTTGTTCTTTAAATCCCATACAGCAAACTGTGAACCGGCATCATTGTGTTCAATATTTCGGACATTCACACCAGATAGGTCAAATATCCGTATTGTACAAGAACCAGATTCAGGTAAATGGGTAAACTGTACTTGATTGTCTACAGGATTTCTTTCTTCAGGATTATATCCAAAATATGGATTTGGCCATGCATTAATCGCTTTTGGAGAGTAAGTAATAACTTCTCCTGCAACACTTCCAACGTTGAAAGTAAATGCATCGCTCAATGCGTTTGGCTTTGTTGTAGTCATGCGGAATACTGTTCCTGTTTCAGGCATGGCAGCATCGACATTTGCCGGGAAGGTTGAATCTGTAACGTCTCCACCATTCCAATTCGCAAATGTCATATTCAGTAGAACAACTCTGGTGATTTGCCCAGGTGCCGCAAGTGGTAATCCTGGGCCAGTTGCCCAAATATAACCGCCACTTGCTCCATTTGATGTTGGATCAGCCGTAAGCGCATCTATCATCGCCTGATAACCGGCTGTTCCAGGAGCTCTATCCGCATGTTCCACCACGTAGAAGTAATCCAACCATGGATCATTATCTCCACCGGAGATTGGGTGATCAGTAACTGCTAAATTCCATAGACCATCGCCGTTACCATCTGTCCCAAAGAAGAGGGGTAGCATCTGGAAATCGTCTGCCGGATCAGTGATCGATCCAATATTCCATACTTCCATTGGTACGTCAATGAATACTGCATTATCATCATCCCACATTTTACCGTTCCCAGTAAAGCGGAACTCGAAATCATCAGGCACTAAATATTGCATACCGCCACCAGAATTTCCATATCCACCGGCATATCGGGTCACATACGAAAAGAAATTTTCGTATGGGTAATTACTTGAAGAGCTCGTTGTAATAAACCATGTAGACCCATTTGTTTGTTGATTATCAATGTTATCTCGTCCAAAACCCGGATATCCATAGTAATCAGCTGCAGCGCCAGCCCAACCGTCAATAGCACCATTTGCATTTTCTGTTGTGTAAAAGTCCTTGAACTCATTTGGTGGACCTGCAACAGCAACTTGAAAACCTTCCGTTATTGGATTGGCTCCATCGCCGATAGCAACGCCTGAAACAAAATCAACACCACCTTGAGTAGCATTTCCTGCCACTAAAACATCGCCGGTTGTGGTATTGGTTAATAACCAGTTAATTACTGAGGATGTATCGCCATCTGCAATCAATTCATCAGAGAAAGATACTTTATAATCGTCAGTGGTCAATGCTGCAGCATCAATAATGGTAATTGATACAGAGCCATCAGACACACCTTCAGAATGGGTAGCTGTAAGCAAATCGCCAAAACCAGCTGTAGTATCTGTCTCAGCCCAGACTGTAGGAACACTCGGGCGAAGAGCCATTATTTGCAATGGACTTTCTAATGTTCTTGGAATACCATATGGGTTATAGCCATAAGCTACCACAGCAAAATAATACACGCGGTTCGTTTTGAGCGGTGAATTATTATCCAAGGCATCTGTCGTAATTTGGATATAACGCTTAACGCCAGAGTCAGAACCAAACTGGACTCTACGATTAACTGTTTCACCAAAATTAGCATCAAATACATCATCAAAAATTTCAGTAACGCCATTTACCAAATCATAGGTTGCTACGCGTTTTGAATTGCCTGTTCCAGATAGTGTTTCTAATTGATAAACATTGTATCCCTCAAACACAAACTCTGTGTTTTCACCCTGGTAGGTTGTATCAATTGCATCGACTATCTGGATATAGTTGTAGGTTGTATCTACGGTGACTGTAATTGTTGTATCTGTTCCTACAATTACAGTATCACTCGTTGATGTAAAAACGTCCTCAATATCCGTTACCCATGTAGTATCAAATGAAACTGGGACGGGTAGCTTATCAATAACATCCACGGCTGAATAGGATTCAGCTGAATTGTCCCATGTTAGGATAATTTCTTCTTGTGCGGATGAAGCTGTCACCTCGGGTTTTGGCGGTGACTCTGGTAAAGCAAAATCGATATCATAAGCCAATTGTGCCAGCGCATCCACTTCTTTTAGATAATGAAATGAATTAAAGGCGCTTCCGGCAGCAGCCATCATAATACCAAATACAACTTCTTGCGAATCGCCTGGGGCCATAGTAAATGGACCCGTATTCATCAAAAAGCGTCTATCACCGGAAATATGATCATCTGCGTCAGCCCAAATATCATCATTAACACCAGTATTTAAACTTGGGTCATCTGGGTAAAAGAACTTGGTTGCTTCGCCAGTTGCGCCATTTATAGCATCTGCACCATCTTTTTTCAAACCTTTCATCAAATTGTATACTTCTACTGCATCGTTAGGATCGCTCCATTCATAAATATTCGTATTGATGTATTTTGAAAACGACGTCATCTTGAGATTTTTCATGCCAGGATGGCTTCTACCATACATAAAGGCTGTGTC
>JABMPH010000315.1 GCA_013203805.1 Bacteroidota bacterium
CGATAATACATATCAGGGAACTTTCGCAATCCCAACGAATTCAACCTTATATGATATAAAAGTAATATCTTATTCAGGACCTCGATGGACAGATATAATTTCAATAAATAATATAACAATATTCAACCTTAGTAATTACGGAAATGACTACCTTGAATTAGGAGACCCTTACTCATTTTCAATAAATCCAAGTTATGCAAATTCAACTAACACAATAAAAATAACAACAGCCCTAAGCCCTACAAATTCTTCAGAAGGCTCAATATCAAATAAAATAATCTACACAATAGTTAAAAATATAACCTCCTATTCTTCAATTACATCATTAGCTCAAGGTTGTGAATGGAACATAAGTTTTGAAGACGACTCAACAATAACAATTAATGTGCCATCAACATATGCAGAAAGTACAAAATGCACTTACAATGAAATCACTCAAACCTACGACGAAAATGACGCAATGCAAAGTGCAGCATTCAACCTATTAAAAGAAATGGATTTTGATTTAAATGGGAAAATAGATGTCAAATTTTCAGAACAAGATTTAGACATTTCATTCTCTGAAATAACCGGAATCCCTTTCGGATGGTCAACAGAGGTTCAAGTTAGAAAATGGCATTAAATAAATTCAAAACAAACCCTCCAAAATCCATTAACCCAATCACATTCCCACCCCTATTTCCAAAAAACAAAAAAGCAGTCTTCTTCACACTACTCACAATATCCCTATTATCATTATTCATATTATCCTACAGCATTTATTCCACAGTTGAAAGACAAGAATCAATAAGCAAAAGAATCAAAACAATGAACAACTTTGTCTTCCTCGTCGAAGAAGATTTACAAAGACAATTATATATTTCAGGGTTTAGAATAATATTCTTAATAGAAAATGAAATAGTAAACACAGGTACTTACATTTCAAATGTAAACACATCATTTCAAGAAGGATTTTATAATGGAACAATCTCAGGAGTACCAAATGAAATAATGAATGACGTTACATTCCAAGGAATCATAATCAAAATAAATGAAAAAGCTTCAAAAATAAATATCCATGTAAATCTATCAAATCCTGAAATAGAAATAACCCAAAAAGACCCATGGAATGTTAAAATAAATTTCTCGGCAAATTTATTTATAACAGATAATGAAGACCTAGCAAACTGGAACAAAACATACACCAAAGAAATTAATATACCTGTAAAGGGATTTGCAGACCCCCTTTATATTGTTAATACAAATAGTTTAATATCCAATATAATTAATCAAACACCTTATACAACTTTTGTATCTGGAACAAATGTAGCAAATCTAACTAGCCACCTCAACAACCCCTACTACAAAGCATCAACATCCGCTCCAAGTTTCTTAGATAGATTAGAAGGAAAAACAACTCCCAATACCTACGGAATAGAATCCTTAGTATACATCCCAGACCTTCCTTCATTCGCAATCAAATCAAAATCAGTAGTAGACCATATTTATTTCTCAACCTCCTCACCATCCACAAACCAAATTCAAGGCATGCCAAGTTGGTTCCTACTTGACGTGGACCACCAAGATGATTATGGGGTTGAAGGGATTATTGTTTAATTTGTGGTAACCTCACTATTAAATGGTTATCATAAGTTTACTTAGGATAATGTATGTTAGCCAAAATTTTCTTACTGCCTCCTAGCGTAGGTAAACCCAAAATCTTAAAGATGGGTGCCTTCGTTAAACGGAAAAAAAGAAAGAGAAAAATGCTTTACACTTTTCATAACAAATGTTTAACGGTTCGCTTTGCTCTCCCAAATTTTTTCTTGATTAAAAATGGGCTAAAACAAAACTATTCCAAATAAATCCAATTACTTACAGACTCATCCGAAATAACGTTATCTCCAAATGCTCTTACATAAATCCTAAATCGCTGTCCTGCAGGAGAATGAAGATTTGTCACAGAATATTCATAACTGCTCTCAGGTTCAATTTGCAGATATTCACTTTCAATTGAATCCCAAACTTTATTTTCGTTCGATGTTTGCAATGCCACATAGATTTTTGTATTTTCTGCTTTTTTAGAACCTAAGTTTTTTACATTTACTTCCACATCTACATAAACCTCTATTGAATTATATTCATAACTTGATGTGAAATCAATATCTAAAGCAGGTCTTTCATAAATTGGTTTGACTATAGCACTTGCACTTTTTATATTTGATGGAACATCACCAACTTCCCAATTTCTCCCTGTAGTTTCAAGGTAGCAAAAATCAATTCCTTGATAACTATAATATGATTGTCCAGAAGAGGCATCACATTTAACTCCTACTGCCATATGCCCAGGAAATTGCAATAATGCAACACCATAACCTAATTCGGTAAGCATTGCAGATGCCAAAATTGAAGTATCTTCGCAATCTCCTCCATCATCGTAAATAGTTTCATATGGGAATCTTGGATATTCATCAAAACCTGTTGTAACATCATCAGAAGTATATGGTAAATTCTGAACAAAAGAGATTATGAAATAAGGTATTTCCTCATCTGGCAAATCATTTTCTTTTGCATAATCCCTTAATCCTTCTGTAATTGTTTTAATAAATTCCTTGCTATAATAATCCGATGCAAATAAATCATAATCTCTTGTCCTCTCTCGTTCTTGGAAAACTTCATATACTTTTGGATAGAGATTGAAAGTTAATCCATAAGTATATCCATCATATTCCCATTCATAATCTCTGGAAAATTTTCCAACATTATAATCTTCTAATATTTCATTTTCTGGTTTTGAACTTATTTCGGAAAATTTTGTCCTATCTGTATTTATCGGTTCTTTTATTTCCTGAACACTTGAATCTTGATAATCTTCATAAGAAGTATCTGTTTGATAATTTGAATCAGAATTATCTAAAGAACCTAAAAAATATAATCCAATAAATATGAACAAGATTATTGCCCACCATCCATCATACCAAGGCTTTTTATTCTTTTTATTTGACATATGTTTGTTAATAGTTTTGTTACTTTATAACTTTTTGTTTTAGCTCCCAGTCCTACGGGCGAATAGTGATTCACAAGAATTAATATAATCCAGAAAAAACTACGGCACCCATCAGATTTTCGGCAGTAAGAAAACTCTGCG
>JABMPH010000316.1 GCA_013203805.1 Bacteroidota bacterium
TATCTGCATATTCATCCCACATTGGAAACTCAACAATTCGTTCATGAACATTATCACCAGATTGTTTAAGCTTTTCAAATTCAATATCAGCTTTCACTTTCATACCAACCATTCCCTGAGGACCAATTGCTCTTGATGCTGCTCCTGTAAGTGTTGCAATATCAATTACCAATTCCGGATCATATTTCTTCGCATAACTCAATGCATCAGCAAGTATCATACGACCCTCAGCGTCAGTGTTAAGCACCTCAACAGTAGATTCATCAAACATAGTTACAACATCACCAGGTGTATAGGCATTTCCATCCGGACGATTGTCCGTTGCCGGGATTAGACCAATAACATAAATCGGGAGTTTTGCCTTAGATATGGCATACATTCCACCAATTACAGCTGCTGCACCTGCCATATCACATTTCATAGTATCCATCGAATTAGATGGTTTTAGACTAAGCCCACCAGTATCATACACAACACCTTTACCGACAAATATATATGGTTTGGAGTTTATTGCATTCTTTGGCTTCCATTCAAATATTGTGAATGTTGGGGGATCGATACTTCCTCTATTAACAGCAAGCAATCCTCCCATTTTCAGAGACTCTATTTTCTTCTTATTAAAAACCTCAACTTTAGCACCACTTTCTTTGCCAAGCAATTTTGCTTCTTCTGAAAGCTGAACAGCAGTCATAAACGAATCGGGTTCATTAACATAATCTCTGGTAAGATAAACAGCTTTTGTTAGTATTTGGAATTCGTTAATATCGTTATCATCAATATCACCCGAAAATATATCAATGTTTTTCAGGCTATTTTCCTTTTTATTTTCGCCGGTTTTATAAACTAGAAACTGGTAGTTTCCCAAAACCATTCCCTCAAGAAACGCAAGTGTGTGAGTCTTTGAAAAATTGATGGACCTCACCACAACTTTTTCAATCTTAGCCTTATTGATAAATTTTAGCGTATTGTTTCCAAAGCCTCTTACAGCTTCAGTATCAGAAGCAAAAGTCCCTTTTTCAGTATCAAAAATTAAATATAAGTGAAATTTAAATCGGTTAATCTCAATAATATCCTTTTTTTCCTTTAGCTGCTTTTTAATATAGTCAAGTTCTAGCTTATCAAAATCAAAATGTTGTAAATCTGAAGTTGATTTAACAAGATATATTGTATTTGTTTTGGCTGGTACTTTTTTAATTTTTGATATAGTTATATTCATAGTAATCTCGATTAATTTCATGCAAATATAACCAGACTGTTTGTATTTGGGAAATTATCAGCAGTTAATCAAATTTGTGTTGATTTGGGGTTAGATACTATACATGATCAAATTAGTAAAACCCCAACATAAGTTACTTGTTGAAAACAGTTTACTATCCTGCAACAATATACTCCTTAACCTTATTTATTATCAGCTTAGTAGCACCTGCGTTTTCACTTACATATTCCTTAGCAACAGAGGCACTTTTTTGATATAGGTTTACATCTGTCATTAATTGGTTAAAAATAGTTAGGCACTCCTCAGAGTTTTCTATTGGGAAACCACCTCCATTATCTCTAAGATCAATAGCTTCGCGGAAGCGCTGATAATTAGGCCCAAATATTACAGGAATGCCGTATGTTGATACTTCAAGTAGATTATGAATACCAACACCAAATCCGCCTCCAATGTAGGCAATATCAGCATATTGATATAGCAGCGAAAGCATTCCAATGCTATCGATAATTAACACCTTACTCAGGATCAGCTTTTCCGATAATCCTTCGGAGTATAACACTGGATTATAACTATTAAACCGAGTTCTCATCTCTTCAATATGTTCTTTATTTATGAGGTGAGGTGCAATAACTAATTTAAAATCAACAGAAGATTTTTCCAGAACAGTAAGTAGAATTTTCTCTCCCGGTTGCCATGTACTGCCCGCCATTAGTAACTTGGTTTTTCCTTTGAATTTTTCAATAATAGGAAATTCTAATGTATCTTCGGGTAATTGTAGTACTCTATCGAACCGAGTATCGCCGCTTATATCAGCATGGTGAATATCAATACTATCAAGTAATTCTATGGATTCTTGATTTTGAACAAAAATATATGTAATCTTATTTAATTGCCTGGCAAACCAACTACCCCAAGGTTTAAAAAATAGTTGAGATGGCCTGAAAATTACAGATGCAAAAATTAACGGAATCTTTTGTTTATAAAGTTCATTAATATAATTAAACCAAAACTCATACTTAATAAACACTACGAGTTTTGGCCGCACCAAACTAATGAATTGTCTGGCATTCTTTTTTGTATCCAATGGCAGATAATACACATAATCAGCAAATTCATAATCTTTTCGTACTTCAAATCCTGAAGGAGAAAAGAAGGTGAGTAAGATACTATGATCGGGATATGTAGTTTTTAGTTTTTCTATTATTGGCCTACCTTGCTCAAATTCTCCCAGACTTGCACAATGAATCCATATAATGGAATTATGTGCTATGTCAGAATTCTTAATTTTTTGAAAAACATTCTGTCTGCCTGCAATCCATAAGCGCGCTTTTGGATTAAAGATCGCAAAAATCTTTGCAGAAATTAAGTACAAAAAAACGAAGATGTTATACAGTATCTTCATCAATTAGTTGTAATAAAATTTATCGGGTGCCCTTTGATAGATTGGAAGCATCCACCCCACCTTTATTCCAATAAAATAATCGAAATATTTCTTATTATCTTTTTGCATGGTACTAAAATCCCATTCGCGCAAGCTCTTGGTAAATGCTTCGTGGAACTCAAAACCAGCATAAAAATTCAGCAACTTATTATTGCCCATATAGAACCATCCTACAAATTGATTTAAAGATATCCCACCAGTCAACATATCATAACCCAGGGCATAATCACCAGAAATTTGGGCCGCTGTTTGATGTTGATTATCAATCTTCATACGATGCAGTAAATATCCAAAACCACCAGTAATCATTAATCCGGAATTGGGGTTGGGATTTAATACCGGGAATATCTTACCGATGCTAAAATTAATATTATAACCTCTTTCATACAATGCATATAAGGCATAGGTTCCGTTTCCATCAATAACATAACCATCGTGAGTAAGAACCATTGCTAGAATTGAATCGGTATTTTTTATGTCATTTCCAAAAATGAAATTTGCATCAAGTGAATAAACAAAGTTTTTTAGAGTTTTATATCTAAGGCCAACCCCAATTGTTGAATTATCGCCATATCTCTTGGTAATATCACCACCAGGAAATTGATAGGAATAAGATACATGTGGAACAAATGCACCAATAATTGAATCACGTACATTTACCTGAGCTACTACATCAAGTAATGAGCATGAAATAAGCAAAATAAGCAATCTTTTTTTTAGCATTCTGATTTTAATTTTCAATTTAATACAAAGATACTGTAAATATTTCAGCATGAAAATATTGATTAAACCATAGTCGCAAAAAAATATATATTTTGTAAACTTTTAACATATCATACTAAGTTGTAATCGCAACTTGAGTATATTTGCACCCTTTGTTAAAACATTAACACTATCAAAGTATGAAACACAATATGGTCGACCTTGTTGGTCAATATAAAAAAATAAAAGCCGAAGTTGACAGTGCAGTACTTAAAATATTAGAAGAAGCATCTTTTATCAATGGTCCTGCAGTTAGAAGTTTTCAAGCAAATCTTGAAGTATATTTGGGAGTTAAGCATGTGATTCCTTGTGCCAATGGAACTGATGCACTTCAGGTAGCACTTATGGCACTTGATCTTAAACCTGGTGATGAAGTAATTACAACTTCATTTACTTTTATTGCAACGGCAGAAGTTATTGCATTATTAAAACTTACTCCTGTATTGGTAGATGTAGATCCTGATACTTTCAATATTGACCCTAAGGCTATTGAAGCAGCCATTACTCCAAAAACAAAAGCTATCATTCCTGTTCATCTATTTGGACAATGTGCTGATATGCATATCATAAAACAAATAGCCAAAGAACACGATCTTTTTGTTATTGAAGATAACGCACAAGCAGTAGGTGCTGACTATACTTGTCCAGAAAGTGGCAATACAAAAAAAGCAGGAACATTGGGACATATTGGCTGTACATCATTCTTCCCTTCAAAAAATCTAGGAGCCTATGGTGATGGCGGTGCTATTTTCACCGACGATGATGATCTTGCTGCAAAAATGAGAGTTGTAGTAAACCATGGTATGACAGTTAGATATTATCATGATGAAATCGGCGTGAACTCTCGTTTAGATAGTATTCAGGCTGCTATTCTGGACATTAAATTAAAACATTTAGACGAGTATTCAAAAGCAAGGTTAGATGCTGCCACATATTATAATAAAGCATTTGCATCCTCATCAAAAATCAAAACTCCTGTTACAGCAGACTTCACTACACACGTTTTCCATCAATATACATTAGTACTTGTTGACGTTGATAGAGAAGGATTAATGAAACACTTGGCCGACAAAGGTATCGCTTCGGCAGTTTACTATCCTGTTCCATTACATATGCAAAAGGCATATTTAGATCCAAGGTATAAAGAAGGTGATTTCCCAATCACTGAAATGTTAAGCAAAACAGTTATGTCACTACCAATTCATACCGAATTAACTCCTGAAATCCAAAAAGAGATTACGGATGCGGTATTAGAGTTTGTTGAAAAATAACATCATCTAAAATATTAAGATGCCGGGTATTTTATGCATTTTTGCTAATTATCCGGCATTTTTTATGCACTTATTTATCATTATAAATAGATTTAAAAATGGAGAAAGGTTATTACATTCACAAAAGTTCCATAGTTGACGATGGCTGTGACATAGGAACAGGAACAAAAATTTGGCATTTTTCGCATATAATGAGTAATTGCACAATTGGTAAAAATTGTAACATTGGACAAAACGTTGTAGTATCGCCAGAAGTAGTACTTGGCAATAATGTTAAAGTTCAAAACAATGTTTCAATATACACGGGTGTGATTTGTGAGGATGATGTTTTTCTTGGACCTTCGATGGTGTTCACAAATATAACCAACCCAAGAAGTAATGTGGTTCGTAGGGGTCAATACACAAAAACCATAGTAAGAAAAGGTGCCAGCATTGGAGCAAATGCAACTATTGTATGTGGACATGATATAGGCGAATTTGCCTTTATTGGAGCAGGTGCAGTAGTTACTAAAGAAGTCCTACCCTACGCACTTGTTGTTGGAAATCCCGCAAAACACATTGGTTGGATGAGTGAATTCGGACACCGTCTTAACTTTGATGAACAGGGTTATGCTGTTTGTCCTGAAAGTGAAGAAAAATACAAATTCGAAAACGGCTGGGTGAGTAAATTGTAAGTATTAAAGAAATATTTCCTTTTTCCGATCCGCTTAGTCGCCTTGGATTAAGCGGTTCAGATACTAACAGACCACATATTTATCTTAAAATGTTCATTATTTAATTTTTTCACTAATTTTATCGGTTGACTCTAATCATATAAATAACATGAAGATATTAGTTACCGGAGGTACCGGCTTTATTGGTTCTCACACTGTTGTGGAATTACAAGCTAAAGGACACGAAGTAGTAATTGTTGATAACCTTAGCAACTCAAGTGCTGATATTGCAGATAAGATTGCAACAATATCAGGTATTAAACCCGAATTTGAAATTTTCGACCTTACAAATAAGGACCTTACTGCTGATTTTTTTAAACGCCATAATGATATTGCAGGTATAATTCATTTTGCTGCCTTTAAAGCAGTTGGTGAATCGGTTCAGAAGCCACTATTATATTATCGCAATAATCTGGAATCTCTTGTTAATATATTGCAAGGAATGAAAGACAATAATATCCAAAACATTGTTTTCTCATCATCTTGTACTGTTTATGGTCAACCAGATGAATTACCCGTTTCGGAAAATGCACCAATTAAGCTAGCTGAATCTCCTTATGGAAACACAAAACAAATTTCTGAAGAAATAATAAAAGACACGGTTAAGGCAACTGATATACATGCTATTGCCTTAAGATATTTCAATCCAATTGGAGCCCATAATACTGCAATCATTGGTGAATTACCAATTGGAAAACCAAACAACCTTGTTCCCTTTATTACTCAAACAGCAATTGGCATAAGGGAATATTTAAGTGTTTTTGGAGACACTTACGAAACTCCTGATGGTACCGCAATTCGAGATTATATCCATGTTGTAGATCTGGCAAAAGCACATGTTATTGCTGTTGATAGAATGATCAATAGTAAAATGAAAAATGATTTTGAAGTATTTAATTTGGGTACTGGAAATGGTTACTCTGTTCTGGATGTGATCAAATCATTTGAAAAAGTAACAGGGTTAAAGCTTAATTATAAGATAGTTGAGCGCCGTGAAGGGGACATTACTCAGGTATGGGCAAATCCCGATTATTCAAATAATGAACTTGGCTGGAAAGCTGAAAAGGGTATAGATGAAATGACACTAAGTGCCTGGGAGTGGGAAAAGGCATTAAATAGCAAGAAATAAACTTTGCCCTAATTAAATTCAAAAGAAAATATATTACCGATGAAGAAAATACTTATTACCGGAGCCGCAGGTTTTATTGGGTCGCATGTTGCAAGATTGTTTGTTAACAAATACCCTGATTATCAAATCTACAATTTAGACAAGCTAACTTACGCAGGAAATCTAGAGAATCTGAAAGACTTCGATAAAGCGCCTAATTATAAGTTTATACTTGGTGATATTGTTGATGGCGATTTTATATTAAATCTGTTCAAAGAGCACCAATTTGATGGAGTAATACACCTTGCTGCCGAGTCGCATGTTGACAGGTCGATTGAAAACCCCATGGAATTCATAATGGCTAATATCGTAGGAACTGTAAATCTACTAAACGCTGCAAAGCATATTTGGGAAGGTAACTTTGAAGGCAAACGTTTCTATCATGTTTCAACCGATGAAGTTTATGGTTCGTTGGGCGAAACCGGTTTCTTTTATGAAGATACTCCATATGATCCTCATAGTCCGTATTCAGCTTCAAAAGCAAGCTCCGACCATTTAGTTAGAGCATATAATGATACTTATGGTTTACCAATTATTATTTCCAACTGTTCAAATAACTACGGCCCAAATCAATTTCCTGAGAAATTAGTCCCATTATTTATTAATAATATTCGAAATAACAAACCACTTCCCGTATACGGAAAAGGGGAAAATGTACGTGATTGGCTTTATGTTATCGACCATGCTGCTGCCATTGATGTAATATATCACAACGGACCAACCGGAGAAACATTCAATATTGGTGGTCATAACGAATGGACAAATATCGACCTGATCAAAGTTATTTGCAAAGTTATGGATGAGAAACTTGGACGTGAAAAAGGAACATCTGAAAAACTAATTACTTATGTTACCGATAGAGCTGGCCACGACTTAAGATATGCCATCGACTCCACAAAACTTCAAAATGAATTGGGGTGGAAACCATCATTACAATTTGAAGAAGGTATAGATATAACCATTCAATGGTATCTAAATAATCAGGAATGGCTGGATAATGTTACTACCGGCAATTACCAGAAATATTATGATGAAATGTATGGGGATAGGTAGTTCTGGGTTTTGAGTTGTGGGTTCTGAGTTTTGGGTTGAGTATTAAGTTTTATTCAATCATTTAATTATTGTATCATTTACTCATTCTTCATTATAAATTTCCATTCCTTCAACAGCAAGTTTATTTATTGTAGGATTCAGGATAAATGAACTCACATGCCATTGAAACCCAAACTGTTTACTGATTTCTGTTTCAAGTGTTACAGCTGCTAGTGAATCGATTCCATACGTCATAATATTTTTATCAGGATCTATTTCTTGTCTACGGAAATTCTGATTACGCATAATCCATTGGATAACCCATTCTTTTATTGCTTCTTCTGTTAGAACTGTTAATTCTTCAAAATTAACATCCGTGCTATTAGTCTTCTCTTTTGTCCAACTAGCTACAATACTTAAATCACCATGTAGGTACTCATATTTAGTTTGCCGATGCTGAATTTTTCCACTTGATGTCATTGGAATACTCCCAGCTCTTATCAACACTATTGAGTGAACTTCCAGTTCATGCTCTTCAGCTATCACTTCTCGAATTCTATCTATAATTAAATTATGATCTGTATCACGCATGGCTGTTCTCTCAAGCTCCTGTACCACGACCAGTTTTTCAGTATCATCAACTGTAATTGGAAAAGCAGCACCGCCATTTTGCCTTAATTCGGGAATAGCATTCTGAATACTAAACTCAATATCATTTGGATAATAATTAACTCCTCGAATAATTATCAAATCTTTTATTCGACCTGTGATAAATAATTCCTTTTCATGGAAAAATCCCAAATCGCCGCTTCTTAAAAATGGGCCCTCATTTAAATCGGCTATCATTGCACCAAAGGTCATTTTTGTTTCTTCGGGATTATTCCAATACCCATCAGCTATAGTTGGTCCACTAATCCATATTTCACCAACTTCGTCATGACTACATTTTTGCATTGTCTTGGGATTGACAATTTCTATTTTGGTATCCAACCATATGTGCCCACAACCAACCAAACTTGTTAAATTTTTATTCGCTTCGCTGACTATTACAACCTTATTTTCAGATAAAGAAGTAGTGTCAACTGACAAATATTTTGGTTTTTCATTACGGTAACCACCAGTTACAATTAGCGTTGTTTCAGCCATTCCATAACAAGAGTACAATTGTTTTTCAGCAAATCCTGCTGCTTTAAATTTCGAAGAAAAATTTAAATATGTTGATTTCCTTATTGTTTCAGCACCACAAAAAGCAACCTTTATTGAAGTTAAATCTAACCCTTTAATATCTTCATCAGAGATCTTTGAAATGCAATATTCATAAGTAAAATTTGGTCCACCAACTGTGGTAGCCTTATACTTTTGAATTCCTTTAAGCCAATTTACAGGATTTTTTAAAAATGCCATGGGAGGCATCAA
>JABMPH010000317.1 GCA_013203805.1 Bacteroidota bacterium
AAAACGCATATAAGCGAAATAAAGGTAATTGCATTTAGCGATAGGTTATAGCGCATTGGAAATTAGAAAATGTTAGTTATGGAACAAATCTTAAAAAACCATCGAATTTTTGTTTTACTGTTAATTCTCTTGCTTTTTTCTTCAGAAAAATTGCAGGCACAGGAAAAGTCAAACAATATCAAGGTTCTCAAATATGTAAGATTATATGCGGATTCAACTGGCGAATCACATTTTGAGGATTTAACAATTGATTTGAATGAAATTGATTTCGCCCCTCCGGCTCCACCTATTTTCACCTCCGATTTAAATCCTTCATCCAACTATGGATTCGCGAGTGTTTTGCCTGGATGGGAAAGTGAATGGCATCCGGCCCCTAAACGGCAGTTTATGATTTACCTTTCAGGTACAATTGAAGCTGAAGTAAGCGATGGAGAAATCCGGCAATTTGGACCCGGTAGTATTACACTTGCTGAAGACACTATTGGGAAAGGCCATAAAAGCCGTGTAGTTGGCAGCGACCTGGTTATTGGTGTTGTAATACAATTGGAAAAATGATGATTAGTGAATATGGTCATAGATTTACAAATGTTAAAGAAGAATTGGCAGTAACAATTTAAAAATGGATTAAAGAGAATGAACAACCTGATATAACCAGAAATTATTAATTAAGCATGAAGAGTCTTATGAGAAATATACAAATCTACTTTCTACTTTTTATGGTCTTCTTACAATTGAGTTGTGCCAAAACCGAAGATTTCAAGGTTCTTCATGAACTTACCGGTGGTATTGAAACGAACTGCTATCTGATTTACGGAGTTAAATCTAAAGAAGCGGCACTAATCGATCCCGGAGGACCAGTTGATACATTGATAACTTTTATCAAAGAGAATGCACTGGATCTCAAATACATCTTTATTACACATGGCCACATTGATCATGTATTTGGCATACCAGACATAAAGAGGATATTCCCCAAGGTTAAAATGTGCATGCACGAAGATGATTTTAATGACCTGTTTACACAAAAGGAGTGGGCAATCGAAAATTATGGGAGTGAGTTTGTTGATTTTTTAAAAAGTAATCCGGAAACCAGCAAATTTTTAGATTTTGACATGCATTCACTTGGAGTGCCAGATATATTTGTTGAGGATAATCAAACATTTCAACTAGGAAGTTTAGAAATAAAGGCAATGCATTCACCAGGTCATTCTCCCGGGGGCATCTGTTACTATACAGGTAATATTCTGTTTTCTGGTGATGTACTATTTTATAGAACAGTTGGCAGAACTGATACTCAACATGGATCAACAGAAGATCAAATTAATTCAGTTAGAACATTGTATGAAACATTTCCTGATTCAACCATTGTTTATCCAGGGCATTTTCAACCTACTGATATTGGATCAGAAAAAACAGGAAATGAAAGAATTACATTGGACAAACATAATATGCAATAAGGTAGTAATACTAGTCAATTCGGAAAAGGAGGCATTAGAATGAAAAAAATATTTATCGTAACAGGATTTTTAATTTTCTTTTGTTATGCGCATTTTGTTCAGGGACAGGAATCAGAATTAAAATCTGATGAAAAATCAGATTCTCTCTATTTTAAGAGTGAGTCACTTTTTAAGTGCAGTATTAAACTGCCCGATAATTATGATTCCCAAAAGAGTTATAAATTAGTTATTGGTTTGCCTGTGGCATTTAATGATTTTAGTGCTATATGGGATGGTTTTAAAGTCGATTTTATTTATGCAACACCACAAGCTCAGTACACTAATTTAATGGATAATAAAATGATATCCGATTGGGCTTTTTGGACCTCTTATGATTCCAGTACAATAGCTAGGGCAGCTACTCTCACCGCAGATTACATGGCCGATTTAGTCGATGAATTAAAAACTCATTACAGTGTCGATGAAATTTATTTGATGGGGTTTTCTCAGAGTGCAATTTTTACTTACATAGCTGGAATACAGCGTCCTGAACTTTATAAGGGTATCATTTGCCTTTCCGGACCAGGAATTCATGAACCGCTAAGAAATCCTTTTGCCGGTAAATATGACCCTGACTGGTTAGAAGAGAAATATTTGGACCCCGCAAAAACATTACGTGTATTTATAGCGCATGGGACGAAAGATCAAACCCCACCATATGACTATGGCGTGAAATCAAAAGAAATCCTTAGCAGTTACGGTTACGATGTTAGCTTTCATTCTTTTGAAGGAGGTCACATAATTGATCCCGAAATCTTAAAACAAGCATTGGAGTGGATAAATACAAAATGATAAGACTAATAAAATCTAACATTATGAAACAAATAAAAAAATTGGTTATCGTTCTGATACTTCCAATTTTTACTAGCATTGCCTATTCTCAAACGAAACCTGTGAAAATTGATTTATTCAGCAATGGCAATAAATTGAATGCAGACTTTTATCAGGCTATAGGGAGTGATAATTATCCAACCTTTATTTTATTACCTGGAATGCCGGGTGGTGAAGGGGATATATTTGGCTTGGGAATGAAATTAAGCTCATCAGGAATTAATGTATTGATATTTAATTTTCAGGGGACACATAGCAGTGAAGGAACAAGTAGTTTTGAGAATGCCATGGAGGATGTCGGAACAGCTTATATTTTTCTAAAGAAGAAAGAAAATATTGAAAGGTTTAATATAGACACTTCAAATATTGTTACAGGAGGTTGGAGTTATGGAGGGGCAATGGCATTAACAGCTGCAATTTATAATCCTGATATTAAGAGAATTATTTCAATAGCAGGGGCTGATGAATCGGTGTTTGCCCAAAGATTTAAATCTGATTCGGCATACTACAAGATGTTTCATAAAATGATGGGAGAACTCATTTATCCCAAAGGATCCATAAAATTAAAAGGTGATATAGATTCAGTATTTGAAAAATGGATAAGCAATCAGGATAATTATGATCAAGTTAAACATGCCGATGCTTTAAAAGACAGGGACATCCTATTATTGGGTGGATGGAAAGATCACAACATAGTACTCGAAGATCATATCCTCCCTTTGTATCGAAAACTTCAGGAATTAAAAGCAGAGAACGTGAAAATTCAGGTTTTTGACACGGGCCATGGGTTTGTAAATGTTAAAGGAGAATTGGTAGAAACACTTGCAAGGTGGATTAAGGAATAGAAATAACGGACTATGGCATCATGCAATAGCAATACTTTTGTATATATCCTGCTCACTTGTGAAATGCTTGACAATAGATATAGCAACAC
>JABMPH010000318.1 GCA_013203805.1 Bacteroidota bacterium
AATACAAAAAATAATAATAAAAGACAATAGAGTCTTTTATTATTATTTAGATTTTTCAATTTACTAATAAATCACTCAAAGACTATTTATTCGATATCAAACTATTGTAAAGCTCTTCGTTATGAATAACCTCCATTGCCTTAACAATCTCAGGGTCCAAAGGATAAATTACCTCAAAATAGTCACCGGTTTCAAAAAGGTTACGACCAATTAAAGCTTTAAGCTGAAGTTTGATAAAATCGGTATTTGGAGCTATTTCTTCATCTGTGAATTCAATTTCTTTATCCTTTGCATTCGCAATAAAAGTTAAGAATTCAGAGTCACTAATATTAAATCCAATGTTGTATATGTCGAAATTAGGATACTTGGATGTAAGTTCTGTTCTGTTTTTATCTAAATAATCATTTACAAAACTATTTATAATACCTTTTCTAACCAGTGAAGAATATAAGTTATTATATCGATTTGAATCAAGTGGGATAAAGATATCCGACATTACTCCTCCTCCACCATAAACGGTTCTTCCTGATTTTGTTTTGTATTTTAAAGAATCAGGAAAGTGAATACTATCAGAATGATAAATCTCTCCATTTTCCATCCTTCTAACAAAGTCCTTATAGTATTCATCTACACCATCATCGTAAGGCTTTTGTATGCATCTGCCGGAAGGCGTATAATAACGAGCTACTGTTAAACGAACAACAGAACCATCAGGTAATTGAAATGGTCGTTGAACAAGACCTTTACCAAACGATCGGCGACCTATTAACACACCCCTATCCCAATCCTGAACCGCTCCTGCAACAATTTCACTGGCAGATGCTGAACCTTCGTTTATGAGTACCACAAGTTTGCCTTTTTCAAACTCACCTTGATTGGTTGCCATTAAATTCTGGCGTTCCTGATGTATTCCTTCTGTATAAACTATCAATTTGTCCTTATCTAAAAATTCATCAACAATACTCATTGCGGTACCTAAATAGCCTCCCGAATTGCCTCGTAAGTCGAATACCAAATTTTTCATACCCTCTTGCTTAAGCAAGGTGGCAGCTTCGGTAAACTCCTCCAAAGATTGTTTTGCAAATCTATTCAGCTTAATATACCCCGTATTATCATCCAACATAAATGCAGCATCCAGGCTATTAATCGGTATTTTATCTCTGATAATTTCAAAATCTATTAATTCGTTGTTTCCCCTGCGATAGATGCCAACAACTACCTTCGTCCCTTTTTTACCCCGTAGATGATCCATTACCCAACTATTGGTTTTTTCTTTACCAAATGCATCCACACCATCAACAGTAACAATTTTGTCGCCTGCCATTATCCCAACCTTATCGGATGGTCCTCCGGGAATAGGAGCTACAACCAGAATAGTATCTTTAAATAATTGAAATGTTAACCCAACTCCTTCAAAACTACCTTCTAGGGTTTCATTCGATGCTTCAACTTCTTTTTTAGGAATATAAGCTGAGTGTGGATCTAATTCTTTCAGTGTTAATACGATAGCTTTTTCAGTTAGTTCAGGAATATCCAAAGTGTCGACATAATAATTATTAATTAAATACAATAAAGTTGAGATTTTCTTTACAGTTTCATCTGGGTTAATATTTGCAATATTGTTTTGTCCATACGTTAATGTAGAGATGAATAATGCCAGTAATAATGTGGTTATTTTATTTGATTTTTTCATGATGATGCCTTAGTTTTGCGATTTCAAAAATACAATAAAGTGTGCTATAATTGGTTCATTAAATTATCTAAAGGATGTGCTGCTATTTGTGTAGCACTATTTGTTTACTAAAAAACGAAAAATACTTAAAGTGATTATTAATAAACTAAAGTTTTAACATTTAATAACATTAGGTTGTTGGGTCGATTATATATAATTTCTTGATTTTATTAATGACATAGACCAAAACTTAAGAATTGTCGTTTAATCATATATGTAGAAAACTATATTTGTGAATAAAATAATATATTATAATAGATTATTAGCGATTTTTATCTTGTTAATTACGATTAAGCAAGGTGAGTCGCAAGAATTACTTGGTGTTACACTTGGTAACTACAAAGGAACCGCTGGATTGCTGATCAACCCTGCAGGGATGACAACAGATAAGGTATATCTTGATATTAACCTTGCTACTGCAGATGTTTTCTTTAGAAATAATTTTGCATATCTTCCAAAGGAGGATTTTACGATTTGGAAATTATTTGATAAAGGATATACATTCCCCACCTATGGTAAGGACGAAAAAAACTTACTATATTATGAAAATGTTAAGTTGAAGTATGCTACCATAAATGCAAGAGTATTGGGGCCTTCCGCTATGCTACAAGTTGGGGATCATGCCTTTGGTATAACAACAGGTGTACGGTATTTTATGTCGGGAACCAGAATACCTTTTGATATTGCTGAATTAGCTTATAATGGATTGGAATATACCCCACTTCACAATATTGAATTTAATGATTATGATTTCGATGTTAGCACAAGTGCATGGATGGAAGTTGGATTAAGTTATGCATATAATGTTTGGAAATCATACGACAAGCAACTAACCGTAGGCATATCCATAAAAAAACTTTGGGGATATGGTGGTGGATACGTAAAAGGAAATAATGCTAATTATGTTGTTGTTGACGACTCAACAATCAATATTAAAAACTTGAATGGTGAAATAGGGTTTTCCATGCCCGTAGATTACAATAACACTGATTTTAATGGTACTAACCCAACTTTTAGGGGTAGTGGAATAGGCATGGATATTGGTGCTGTATTCATTAAGAAGAAAGAAGTTGATGTAAATAACTGGTCGGGTGGCAAGTTGTGTTCTCAAAAATATACGGATTACATTTACCGAATTGGTGTTTCGATACTTGATATTGGAAGAGTAAAGTACAGCACCAATGCCCAATTACATAGTTTTGATGATGTATCGCAATACTGGGCAAGTGTTGATACATTGAAATTTGATAATTTCAACAGTTTTTTTGGCGAGGTTAGTAATACCTTTTACGGAGACCCTGCAGTTTCTTTAAAAAGCAGTTCAATAAAAATTGGTTTGCCAACGGCCATAAGTGTTCAGGTGGATTTTAATATGACCAATAATATGTACATTGGTGGTATGTGGATTCATCCATTAAGGTTCAATTTAAGTGCACTTAGAAGACCGGCTCAAATAGCCATTGTTCCCCGATATGAAACTAAATATTTCGAACTGAGTGTTCCAATCTCTCTTTACGAATATGTTTATCCCAGAATTGGTATCGCAGCTCGGTTTTATTTCCTAACCATAGGGACCGAAAGACTTGGGACATATATTGGTATGGCGGACATGAATGGGTTGGACATATATGCGTCGATCAAGATTGGTATTAATAAAGGTTCATGTAAAAGTAAATTTGGAGATGCCTGCTCCAATCAGAGTTTTGGAAATAAGTTATTCAAGCGTAGAAGCAGACGGTAATTGACTATTAGTTTATTTGGAAGGTTGGAAGTTGGGAAGAATGGACGAGTGAAAGGTTGGATGGTTTAATCTTTCTTTTGCATTTTAACATCCAGTGTGTCTCTCAAGGCATTTCCAAGTGTCATAAAGGCAAGTACAAGTATAATAATTGCAATCCCTGGGGTTATTGCCAGATATGCTGAATCGAGAATAATAAAACTATAATACTCTTTAATCATACTACCCCATGATGGCATCGGGGGTTGAACACCAATTCCCAAGAAACTCAAACCTGCCTCAATCAGTATTGCAGCAGCAAAATTTGCTGCAGATATAACTATTACCGGACTCAGTATATTTGGTAGAATATGCTTAACAATAATTCTATAATTAGAAAAACCAAGAGCAAATCCGGCCTCAACGTATTCTTTTTCACGCATGCTTAATATTTGGCCGCGGACAACACGTGCCACTTCAACCCACATTGTTAAACCCACTGCAACAAAAATTTGCCAAAATCCTCTTCCCAATGCAAATGTTATTGCAATTACAAGTAATAAGGTTGGTATGGACCATACCACATTAATGAACCACATAATTATATCATCGGTCCTACCCCTGAAAAATCCTGCCAATGAACCAAGCAATATACCAACCAGTAATGATATGGCAACGGAAATCGCTCCCACCGATAAACTAATTCTGGATCCTAATATTAATCTGCTCAATAAATCTCTTCCAAATTGATCTGTTCCAAGAATATATGTTTTAGTATCTATATTTTCATTGAGAATTTGATTTTGAATATCTGTGATATTCTTTTTCATTTTTTGACCATTTACTGTCTGGAAATTCAAACTGTTTTTATTGATTGAAATCGAGTCGGAAACAGCATAAATAACATCAGCGATATTAAACGACTCCTCAAAATTATTTCCATCGGGATCAAAAACAATAACATTTATTTTGTCGTTGAAGAATTCGTATCCTGATATGGGAATTAGAGTATAATTGCTAGGCGCCCCGCTTATTAATTTATTAATTGTTGACGTATTAACCAATGGTTGATTTTTTCGAATTTTCAAAAACTCAGATGCAAACCCGGGTTTTTGGGTGCTTATTTCCAAAGTCTGAGTATTACACATTGGAGTTGAATCAGGTGTAATCAAATACCCTAATATAGCTATAATTAGAGTAAGGATAATTACTCCAAGTGAAATCATACCTGCCAAATTCTTCTTAAATCGATACCATGCTAACCTTGAAAGGGAGGATGATGATGTATATATCTTTTTTGAGAAAATCATGAGAGCCAAAAATAGGAAAACATTTGTTATTAGCTACGTTACATGAGTTATGAATCCATAAAATACCTGAAGTAAATACACAATTAAATATTCTAAAAATTTTTCGTATTTATAATTGTAAAATATTTATATTTGCACCCTCAAAAATGGTGGGTGTAGCTCAGTTGGTTAGAGTACTAGATTGTGGTTCTAGGTGTCGCCGGTTCAACTCCGGTCATCCACCCGAAAGGAGGTCGATTTTCGATCTCCTTTTTTTGTTACTTTTGCATAGGATTTGACAGACTATTCCATCGTCCCGCTTGAGGCGGGAAGGAAAGTCGGGACAGCATAGAGCACCTTACTTCCTAACGGGAAGGGTCAGCCTCGCCTTAGGCGAGACGGATACAGCAAGTGCCACAGAAAATAACTACCCTTGCCTTTGGTGAGGGAAAAGGTGAAAATGTGAGGTAAGAGCTCACGCTGTGTGGTGGCAACATCGCAGAGGGGTAAACCTTAGGGGCTGCAAGATCAAATATACCGACAATTCAGCTTATGCTGATAAGGGCTGCTCGCCTGATGCCGGAGGGTAGATTGCTAAAGTTGCATGGTGACATGTAACGTAGATAAATGATGGAAGTCCGCCTTAGGCGGATTACAGAATCCCGCTTATTGGTCTGTTAAATTCTTTTTTTTTATTGGTAATTAGTCATTGGTAATTAGTTTGCAATTGGGATTTTTTATTATTTAGTAGTTATTGGGTTATGAGGATTGATATTATTACAATATTTCCAGAAATGTTTGAAGGGCCTTTTAATCATTCGATTATTCAGCGTGCCAAGGACAAGAAGCTTGTTGATATTTATATTCATCAGCTACGTGATTACACCAAAGATAAGCACCGAAAAGTTGATGATTATGCGTTTTCAGGTGGCGCCGGAATGGTTATGATGATAGAACCAATTGTTGCCTGTATTGAAGCTTTGCAAAAAGAAAGGGAATACGATCAGATAATCTATACAAGCCCTGATGGTGAGTTATTTGATCAGCCAATGGCAAATTCAATGTCACTTTTGAATAATGTAATTATCCTATGTGGACATTACAAAGGAATTGATGAGCGGATTAGAGAGTACTTTATAACCAAAGAAATATCAATTGGTAATTTTGTATTATCGGGGGGTGAATTGGCCTCTGCGGTTATAGTTGACGGACTTGTTAGATTGGTACCCGGTGTACTTGGAAATGAAGTAAGTGCACTAAGTGACTCATTCCAAAATAATCTTGTTGCCCCACCTGTTTATACCAAGCCACGTAATTTTAGAGGATGGGAGGTTCCTGAGATATTGCTTTCGGGAAATGAAAAGTTGATTGAAGAATGGAAGTATGAGCAATCGGTTATTAGAACCAAACTACGTAGACCAGGATTGTTAACTGAGTGAATGTGACTAATGCGATAAATCTGGTATAGGGGTATTGGGGTATAAGGGTATAGGGGTATATGGGGGCAAACTCTATTTGAGATTATCCAACACATAGCAAGTCCATTATTCCCAGAACAACCTGTTGCTCACTATTTATATTACTCCCAAAAAAAAAGATTGATCCAAAGTAATAACAAAATTTCACAAAGGGTATTATTAACCATCAGCAAATTGGGAATTGCGGTAGGGAGTGAAGTGGTAGCTTGTTGAAATACCGATGTAATTTTTGTTGGTTGGTGGTTGCTGACGTTAGGAAGCACACCAACAGCTTACAAAAATACAATTGGTATAAAACAACTACAAACGTAAAGCCCGGTATGCCTGCCGGAATTTTTATGGAGGCAGGGATGACCGCCCATAAAAAAAGGAAGTATAAAATACTCCCTTTAATTGTTATTTATGTATATGATAGGTTTGTCTATTTTAATAATTCTGCCATTTTCTTCCCAATATCTGCTGGTGAATCAACAACATAAATACCGCAATCAGTTAGTATTTCCTTTTTTGCTTCAGCAGTATCGGCTTTGCCACCAATAATAGCGCCGGCATGACCCATTGTACGTCCCGGAGGTGCTGTTGCTCCTGCAATAAATCCAACAACTGGTTTTGTACCATGTTCTTTAATCCAATATGCTGCATCGGCTTCCATATTACCACCAATTTCTCCAATCATTACGATACCTTTTGTTTCGGGGTCGTTCATGAATAGCTCAATAGCATCTTTAGTAGTTGTGCCAATAATAGGGTCGCCACCAATTCCCAGAGCAGTAGTTTGGCCTAGTCCAACCTTTGTTAACTGATCAACAGCTTCGTATGTAAGAGTTCCAGAGCGAGAAACAATACCAACTATTCCTTTTTCATGAATAAAGCCAGGCATGATACCTACCTTTGCTTCACCAGGTGTAATTACTCCCGGACAGTTTGGCCCAATTAAGCGTGAATCCTTATCAGCTAAGTACTCTTTAACTGTAACCATGTCGTTGGTAGGAATTCCTTCAGTAATACAAACAATAACTTTAATTCCGGCTTCGGCAGCTTCCATAATTGCATCTGCAGCAAATGCAGGTGGTACAAAAATCAAACTTACATTTGCTCCGGTTTTGTCAACAGCATCCTTAACTGTATTAAAAACAGGTCTATCAAGATGTGTTTGCCCGCCTTTTCCAGGAGTTACCCCTCCTACTACGTTTGTGCCGTATTCAATCATTTGCCCTGCATGAAATGTGCCTTCTCCGCCTGTAAATCCCTGTACAATAACCTTGGAATCTTTGTTAACTAGTACGCTCATAGAAAATATTATTAGTATAAATTTTAAGAATGGCAAATGTAATACGATTTTAAACAACTTAAAAAAATAAAGTACTATTTTTGTTATTTAGCATTAAATATAAATTACGAAGTTATGTTCAATAAATCAATTGGTTACAACCAGGATACCATTGTTGCCGTAGCCACTCCATCGGGGTCGGGAGCTATTTCGGTTATTAGATTATCAGGACCTAATAGCTTAAGTATTTGCATAAAATTCTTCGTTCCTGCTAATAAAAAACTAACCCGCAACAACATCGAAAGTCATAAGTTGTATTTTGGAAACTTTGTTTCTGACAATACCATAATTGACGAGGTATTAGTGAGTTATTTTAAGAATCCCTCATCCTATACGAGCGAAGATGTAATTGAAATATCATGCCATGGCTCTGAATTTATTCAACAAAAAATATTAGAAATACTACTAGATGATGGAGCTAGAATTGCCGAACCAGGAGAGTTTACCCTAAGGGCATTTATTAACGGACGCATGGACTTGAGTCAGGCTGAGGCCGTTGCCGATTTAATTGCTTCACAATCGGCCAGTGCACATTCGATGGCTATGAAGCAAATGCGTGGTGGTATAAGTGAGAAAATTAATTATCTGAGGAGTAAGCTTATTGACTTTGCATCTTTAATTGAGCTAGAGCTTGATTTTAGTGAAGAAGATGTTGAGTTTGCAAATCGAGAACAATTTTTCAATCTAATTAATGAGCTTAAATTGGAGCTTACAAGTCTAATAAGCTCATTTAGTCTGGGTAATGTTATGAAACAAGGTATTCCGGTTGCTATTATTGGAAAACCAAATGTTGGAAAATCGACATTATTGAATGCCCTATTAAATGAGGAAAAGGCAATTGTAAGTCATATTCCGGGTACTACAAGAGATGCCATTGAGGATACTTTTATAATTGAGGGTTATAAATTTAGATTTATTGATACGGCAGGACTTCGTGATTCGGATGACATAGTTGAGAATATAGGTATTGAAAGGACCTATGAAAAAATTAAACAAGCTACTATTGTGCTCTATGTTTGTGACATAGCTAATATAAATAATGGAAGTGTTAAAGAGGTATTGGAAGAGTTTAAGCAATATATCCAAGATGAAACAAAGCATTTTATCTTTGTTGGCAATAAAATTGATCAGCTAGGTAGACTACCTTCACATATTAAGGAAATATTTGAGTTGGATACAGTATTTGTTTCAGCGAAGCGAAAAGAGAATATACAGTTGTTAACTGATGCCCTTGTGAAGACAGTAAAAAAATTCAACATAACTAATGATGTAATTGTAAGCAACTCCAGGCATTATCAGGCACTTGTAAATGCTTTAAGTTCAATAGTACAAGTTGAAGACGGATTCAATAATGATGTCCCTACTGATTTGATTGCCATCGACATTCGCCACGCACTGCATGAGCTTGGTACAATTACTGGGCAGATAACAACTGATGATCTACTGGGTAATATATTTGGGAAGTTTTGTATCGGAAAGTAAATACCCCACTC
>JABMPH010000319.1 GCA_013203805.1 Bacteroidota bacterium
CATTAAGTGGTGGTGAACAGCAAATGCTAGCTATCTCCAGAGCTTTGATGGCACGTCCTAAACTATTATTGTTGGATGAACCATCATTAGGATTGGCACCACTGATTATGCAACAGATTTTTAAGATTATCAAAAAAATAAATCAGGAACATAATACCTCTATTTTTCTAGTCGAGCAGAATGCCAAACAGGCACTGCAAGTGGCAAACCGGGGTTATGTTATGGAAAACGGGAGAATTACTTTGTCAGATGCTGCTGATAAACTCCTGAATAACGAAGATGTAAAAAAAGCCTATTTGGGAATTTAATTTTTTTATATTATAGTAAATAAAAGCCTTTTGTAACTATTCAGTTGATTCACCTTCTTGAGTTGTAAAGTCCGGTAGTTTACCGTTAAAAAGAATCTCTAAAGCTTCTCTAGATCCAATCTCATTTTTTGAACAAGTAGAAAGATAGCTTTTTATTCGAGCATGAATAAGAGCCCCTTTCATAGAACGAAAACATCCCGATATTTTTTGATGCACTTTTGTCATACGAATATCACGTTCACCCTGATTATTAGTGAATTCAACCACCTTATTATCCATAAAACGTAATACATCTTCCTCAAAATCCCTCAACCTTTCTAAAAGATTGCGAGACTTGGAACGTTTTAATCGACCCCGTTGACCCTTTTTTCTTTGACTTTCATCGGGTGGTGGACATTCAACCTCGGCTCCAGCCAGAATTTTGTGATAGCGATTTCGATATTTTTTTGAATCTTTTGGTGCTAATTGGCCACCAGTCTCTCCTACTACCTGACTTATTTTCAGCAGCAATTTTATCATGGCTTTGGCCCATTTGTATTTGTCTACTTCCCATGCTCTTTGCAATTCTCGTAAATGATGAGCATTACATAAGCAGTGCATACAATCGTAATTGTAGTATGGTTTCCAGTGATCATGGCAAAGTAATCCACTAAAATAAGGTAGAATGCCCATTTCATCCATTGCCTCACTTCCTCTTTTCTCATGAGGGTAATAATAGGTCCATGATGAATTGGATACGCAATGCAGCCATTTTCTCTTTCCACCTACGTTGATACCTGTCTCATCCACATTTAAAAACTTTTCTAAAAGCAATTGTTCTTTGAGAATATTTTCAAACAACTCTAGCCGGTGATAAACATCCAGATTAAAATTGTAGATCGAGCCGGCACTTATTGGAAGTTTCAACCAATCTTTGAAATGTTCCTCAACTCGGTTATATGGAATAAGCTGATATTGAGAAATATAAACAGCATGTGCTTTTACAGAATTCCCATATTGCACAGGTCGATTAACGCCTTCAGGGAATTCAGCAGTAAAGCGGCGTCCAATTTCATCTTTAACAACCTGGGCTCTGTATTCAGTTACAACTCGGGAGATTTTGATGTCAATAATTTGACGGCTTTCATAACCGTCATCAATATAATCCGCCTCTGGATACTTGGACCTGTCAATCGGGATATCTTTAATAATTTCAGGGTCTGATATTTTTTCTATCATGTGGCCTTCATGGCCCTTTTGACCGCCCGCTTTTTTCCCTTTCCTCTTCTTTTTTTTCTCTCGATTGGGGTCTTGAGATGGAGGAATACTACTATTAGAACTGTTAAGCCTCAATCGATCAATTAACAGTTTCATGACAGCCAATATCAACTTAATACTGACTTTGAAAGCGGGAGATATACCCTCTTCTGTAGCCAAGAGATTTTCGGCTTCTATTAAAATAGCTGTAATATCGGTATTTTCTAATTTCATTCCATTTATCAATTAAGTGTTGCAATGAAATTAGTATAACACAGGTTTTGAAACGGTTTTTTTACCCCTTAAACGTGCCTATACCCTAAATCTATTATTAACCATTAGATGTAGGGTGAGCTGTTAGCGTTTTTCTATTCTTACGACAAATAACTACTTTTAATATATAAGATATGAGCATTTCTTAAGTTAATAAAATAAAAGGATTTTTTTCAAAAACTCATGTCAAGTAAAAAATAAATTATTTTTCAACTGAATAGTTAC
>JABMPH010000320.1 GCA_013203805.1 Bacteroidota bacterium
CCCCGTTCGACCACTCCGGCAACTCTCCGGGGGCAAAATTAACAAAAAGTCAATAAGTACAGGAATGAAAAAAATCTTATTTGGTTAACTTGATAATCTAATTAAAATACATTTGCACTTTCGTTTTAATATTTGGTTTCTTCAAGAGTAGATGGTGATTTTATTATGATAGTCAATGCTAAATAAAATTAAGTTTTCGGTATTTGGGGCAGAGTTATTATTAATTCTAGCAGCTGTTGTATGGGGCTTTTCATTTGTGGCTCAAAAGATAGGAATGGATAGCATAGGACCAATGGCATTCAATGGTATACGATTTATTATTGGTTCACTTTCGTTGTTACCCGTAATTCTGATTTTCAATAATAAGAAGAAAAAAACCATTGACAAACAGAATGTCGAGCTGTGGAAAGCAGGTATAATAAGTGGAACAGTACTTTTTATTGCAGCGTCAATTCAACAGTTTGGTATTGTTTTTACTACCGCAGGTAATGCAGGTTTTATAACCAGTATTTATGTAATTATTGTCCCGGTAATGGGATTATTATTCAAACAGAAAGTAACCATTCAAACTTGGGTAGGGGCAGTATTAGCTATTGTTGGGCTTTATTATTTATCGGCAAGCGAAGGGCTCACCATTGTAATTGGTGACTTATTAGTATTTGGCAGTGCTTTTTTTTGGGCTATCCAGGTGTTACTCGCTGGTTACTACGCTGTTCGAGTAAATGTAATTAAACTTGCTGCAATTCAATTTGCATTAACTGGAGTTGTAAGTTTAATAATCTCACTTTTTACTGAAACTTATGGCATACAAAATATCCTTGATGCCTCAATTCCAATTTTATATGGCGGATTAATGTCTGTTGGATTAGCATTCACTATACAATTAATAGCTCAAAAGAAAGCAAACCCTTCACATGCTGCAATTATATTAAGCACCGAATCAGTTTTTGCTGCTGTTGGTGGTTGGATAATTCTAAATGAAAGATTAACTACAATTGAATTTATCGGGGCAGTTTTAATGCTTACAGGTGTGGTGATATCACAATTAAAAAAAAAGAAGTCTTACTATCCCAAACTCTACTAATGAAATAATATAGCCACAGATTCAAAGAAAAATCATTGAATCTGTGGCTACTATATCAATGCAATAAGTCTAATTCCACATTTTAACTCCAATATTTATATTTGCATCTTCGGGTGATACAAAAACACCATAGATATTTGGTGATGATCCTAATGATATTGTTGTAAGTCCATCTTCTGTTACTGTAATTCTAACATTTGATCCTCTAAAAGTATGCTCAGAAGAAACGTTGAAACTTATCACAATAGGGCTTTTACTATTTTTTGGAGGAGTATACTTATAGTCACTTATAGTACCATCAATGGTTCTTCCACCAAGTCCGTTATCAGATAAATATGTGTGTGTTTGAAATTGAATAACCACATGATCACCATCTACAGCAACAAAATTAAGCCTACTGGAAAGTATATATTGTTCTCCGGTGAGTGAGTTAACAACTTTATCAAATTCAGCTACAAATCTTTTGTTTTCTGCAAGACTTTGAAGAAGCACCCAATTGGTAGCTTCCTTTGCTTCCTTCTCCTTTTTCTTAATGGCCTTTTCAGCCTTTTTTTGCTCTCTGGTAAGTTTTACATCTTCTTGTGCGTAAGAAAACATAAACATTACACTTAGCAATCCCATCAATAATAATTTCGAAGTTGTTTTCATTTTGTTAGTATTTATTTTAATAAAAATGAATATAGATAAAATAGGTCTTAATGTTGCAAAATATGAACCCGTTCTTTTTATTCTGCTACCTGATTTTCTACAACAATAAGAAAGATAAATCAGTACCAGCTTTAAATTCCTCAGGTTCTTTTCCAAACCTAAATAGTCTGGCATCACGACTACCTAATAATTTCATACTATCGTTATCTACTAATAGCATACTTGCTTCTCGCAAACCCAATACTTTCATATCTCTGTTTACAACAAGAAACTCTTCAATACGTTGTTGCCGGGTTTCTCCACCATGCCCTTCAGGATTTGCATCTAAGTAATGTGGATTTATTTGAAATGGAATTATACCCATACAATTAAAACTTGGAGGCTCCACAATTGGCATATCGTTGGTTGTCATCAGAGTAGGGCAGGCCACATTCGAACCGGCGCTCCATCCCATGTATGGAAGTCCATTTTGACAAACATTTTTTATTGCCTCCATAATACCGGTTTTCTGCATCTCGGATACAAGATGAAAAGTATTGCCCCCACCAACAGCGATTGCTTCTGATTCGTTTACGAGTTTAACTGGATCATCCGAATTATGAACCGAAACTATCTCAATACCGAAGCTATTAAAAACCTCACTTACTCTGGAAGTGTATACATCATAGGAGGCAATTAAGCTTTCCTCCGATAAACCCACTCCGGCATAGGGCACAAATGTTACTTTCTTTACATTTTCGGCTTCTAAGAAGTCTTTAATATATTTTTGTGGCCATGCCAAATAGGCTTCACCGGCCATTGTTGAATTACTTATCAATAATAGTTTTCTATTCATTTGCTAGTTTTTTTGATCATGCTAAATTAACTGATTTTATATAAAGTCACTTACTTTATTACCCGGTTTTTTAAATAATGAACCCTAAAAGTATTAAACCAGCCAACGCCATCGGTATATTTTTTTAAAGCATCGCTTACAGTAATTCCGTTTTCATCGTCTTGTTTTGCAAGTTGTTTTGCTAAGGATGTAATTATAGGCTTACTTAAACTAAAATTGCCTCCCTGTTCCTCATATATTTTTAAATAAATCAAACTTTTTTCAGGCTTATTATTTTCAATATAATATCTTACTGTTTCCAAAGTTAAGTTGGGTAAATCTTGTTTTATTATAAAATCCTTAAGGTTATGAAAATTAATATCATAAACCGATAGTCCATGTAAATTATAAAAATTCATTAACTCAATATAAAGATGAATTACATCCTGATATCCTTTCTCAAAAAGCTTTGTTCTTACCTCATCGTAAAGCAAATAGTATTGTAATACCGACTGATAATCTAATCTAATTTTGGTTAGTTCGCTATTGTCTATTTCACATTCAGGATAATTTTTTACATAGTTATCAGCCTCATTAAGTAAATCAACTAGTCCGCTATAATCATTTGCTCTGATTAATAGATTTGCCTTCTTAATAGCATCCGAATAACCATTTTTAAAATCGAGACACTTGCGAAGTTCCATCTGATTTTTTAACTCTTCAATCGCTTTAGCTATGTGCTGATTATCGTTTTTGAAATAATGGTCATTAAGAATAATCGCTTCATCATAAAGTGATCCAGCTTCCTCCATTCTATTTGCCCAAGTCTCATATTTTGCCTGATCAATAACCTTTATAATTTCAGGTTCCGCAGCAAGTTCTATTAATCTATTAATGTCTATTAAATCTCCTTTGGTTAATTCTTGGATTTTTTGTGCTTTGAGCAGATTTTCCAAAGCCATTCTTGATTGCTTCGCATTAATTAAGATTTCACCCTGCTGTAAAAATTCAAGGAAAAGGGAGTACGCCAATTCCTCAAATTTCGCATTATCATATTCAATGAAGCAACTATTTTTAAGTATATAGTTGTGGATACCAACCAATTTGTCAATAGCATCAGGGTATTGAAAATTAGATATTAATCTATCAAGTTGATCAAGTTCAAAATCTATAAAATCAATGTTTGCTACACATGCAACAGAATCAACTCGCTGACATAGGACTGTTTCAATTTTCTTTAGACAAATTTTCTTTGCAGACAAAAGGCTCGAAAATGCTTTGTTATGATCATAAGAAGCAAGATAAGTTATTGCAATATCTGTTTGTATTCCAATATATTCATTGAAGGAAGTATCCGTAAATATAATATTTTCAAACAGTAATATATTCTTATTAAGAGCATTATCAGCCTTTTTAATATATTGTTCAGCAAATTCCAAGTTGTTGGCTGCAAGAGCCATACTCCCAACTCTTAGATAGGATGAAGCAATACCATCCAATGATGATACCACAGAAGAATTAAAATTTGATGTTAGATCGATATCGAACCAGTTAGCGATAATTTTAGAGTTATATAGAAGAAGCAACGCATCAGAATAATTCTCTTCGGCAATAAAATTATTTGACAAGTTAACAAATCCATTAAAAATGCATTGTGTGATGTCATTTGCATGATAGTTCGACCACCTGTCGTAGTAATCTATAACCAATTGAAGATCATTTTTGGCTTGTTGGTTTACATCAATTCTTGCAACCTCTTCAAATCCTGAGGCATCTGATGGCTGCAACGAATTACCTTCATTAAGATATTTAATTGACAAATCACAATAGCCATTACAGAATAGAAGTGGATCTGAACTAACTAACAGAACATCCAGTATTTTTTCATTGAAAAGTGTTTCAGCTCTTTTGTTTAATCTGTCAAATTTCTTCATATGCTTTAGCAGATCAATAGGATCACGATTTTGGAGATGGAGTTTGTGAGTGAAATTGTGCAATGCTATGTAATCACTTACTCTATCTAACTCTTTTTTTTCAATAAATAGATTGTAGGCTGGTTGATCAGTTTTTACAGCATGATTGTTATATTCAACTATAAGATTTTTAAGCATTATACCAAATGAGTAATAGTACTTGATTGATTCTGTAAGTTCTTCCAAATTAATGAGGTTAACTTGATTATACTGAAATTTAATATCAGTGAGTACCACGCTAAATTCACCAATATTGGAGGAAATAGAATCTGTTATATCTACTTCAAGCAAACTCCCAAATGCTGGGCCTGAAACCTTTAATTCGTCACGAATATGACGACCATTTTTTATACCAAGAGTTGCTGTAAATTTTGCAGGCCACAATAATGTATCAATAGCAAAATCCCTAATATTAATATTGCCCTCCAAGCTAATTCGTGTTGTATTAATGTTAACAATAAGCCTCTTACTTTGGTTTCTGGTAACCCTAATCAGAATACGATACTTAGCATCCAGAAAAAGTTTTCTTACATCAATATTATTTTCCAGTCCGATAAGCTGAAACATATTCCTTCCGGGATCGGTTAACTCAAAATCTTCATAAGTGATTCTTTGTTTTACAATTGTGTTTGATTCAAAATACTCTTGTGAATAAAGGGAACATATGAATAAAGAGGAAATTAAAAGTAAAATATATTTAATCATATGCTTTAAAATATAATGCAAATTTACCGAAGCTATTCACAATTGCAAATTGGTAATAAAAATCATATCTTTGAAATCAATAAAAATATCTGAAACCTATAATGATATGAAAAAGATAACTACTCTGTTAACCATGGCTTTGTTGTTGGTATTAATTCAAATACAAGCTAGTGGCATTGACGTTAAGTTGGCAAAAACAGTTGCTCATAATTTTTATTTCAAACGGAATTTTCAAAACGTACAAATTGACTATAATGCCAAATTGGTTAGTGACGTTTATCCAATAACAACTCAATCAGAAACAGTAATCTATTTTATTAATTACAAATTTGGTGGATGGGTGATGGTAAGCGCTACAGACGCAGTAATACCAATAATAGCCTACTCATTTAAAGGAAAATACAATCCTGATTTTGTTCCTGAAAACTTCAAAGCTTGGCTATCACAATACAAGTCTCAAATATATGAGACCATAAGAGATAATGTTCAAACTCCAAATACTACAATTAGTTTATGGGAGTATTATTTAAATGCTAATTCAGCTGAATTAACAAAATACAAAAAATCGCGAAGTGTAGAACCATTGATTGTTACCAATTGGGATCAGGGATTATATTATAACGAGATGTGCCCAGCTGATCCTGGTGGCCCGGGACGACATTGCTTAACAGGTTGTGTTCCCACATGCATGGCCCAAATATGCAATTATTTTAGATTTCCACAAACAGGAACAGGATCATATTCATACGATTGCCCTCCTTACGGTGAATTATCCGTTGATTTTAGTGAAGCCAATTATAATTGGGATGAGATGCCATCTAGTCTTTCGACAAACAGCCTCGAAACAGCTCAAATAATGTACCACCTTGGAGTTTCATGCGATATTGTATACGGACCCGATGGATCGGGAATGTATAATCATAAGGCTGCCTATGCACTCCGAATACATTTTAAATATTCACAAGAAACTGAATATCTGTATCGTGACAGCACAAACCTGAACTGGGATAGCGTTATAATTGCACATCTCGACAAAAAAATTCCATTGTATTACGCAGGCTGGTCGGTTCCAAATATCAATGGCCATGCATTTGTTTGCGATGGATATGAGGATAGTGCCTATTTTCATTTTAACTGGGGTTGGAGTGGTTCGAATGATGGGTATTTTTACACTAGCAATTTAAACCCTGGTGGAAATAATTTCAATTTAGCTCAGGAACTGATTATTAATTGTTTCCCGGATACTCTAAATTATCAATACCCAATGTATTGTATGGGTACAGATACCTTAACATCAACTTTTGGCACAATCGATGATGGAAGCGGTCCTGTGTATAATTACATTGATAATCAGGTTTGTAGTTGGTTGATTTCGCCAATTGATTCCGTAAACTCCATCACAATTAATTTTATAAATTTTGAAACAGAATTATTCGATACCCTATTTGTGTTTAATGGAGATTCAGATAATAATCAATTACTTGGATCATTTTCAGGTAATAGTATTCCCAATAATATTACCTCCACAGGAGATAACCTTTTCATAAAATTTAAATCTGATAATGAGAATACTGCCGATGGATGGCTAATTGGTTTCTCTTCAGAAATTCCACAATTCTGTAGTAATAATGTAATTACGGAAGCCAATGGTGAGATATCGGATGGAAGCGGACCGGCCAACTATCAAAATCTTACCACTTGTTTATGGATGATTCAACCAACCTCGGGTGATGAAATTAATTTGGAATTTAGCAGTTTCAATACTGAAGAAGATCATGATTTTGTAACTATTTATGATGGGAGTGATAAGGTTGGTGAGTTTTCAGGAAATGAATTACCCCCCAATATTACAGCAGTAAATGGTATGATGACAATTGTATTTTCTACAAATTCGTCAATAACAGAGGATGGATGGGAAGCAAGTTATACAACAACTATAACTGATGTGGATGAAAGTAATATTAAGGACATCATTGTTTTTCCAAACCCCGCATATAACGAATTGAATATTGAGCTTTCCAATGATTCTGAGGTTACTAATGTGAAATTATACAGCCTTCTTGGTAAAGAAATTATTTCAAAACAAATAGTAAACTCTAAATCGGTTGTAATAGATACTTCTGAATTACCTGATGGAATGTATATTATCGATATATCTACTAAAGAAAATTCTACAAGTAAAAAAATTCTTATCCAACATTAACCGACTGGATAAACTATTTAGAAATTAGGTTTCAATGAATACTTTGAGTAGAATTCCTCAATTACATTAACTGCTTCTTCTACTGTATCAACTAACTGGAATATCTCCAAATCTTCTTCACTTATATTACCTTGTTTAAGCATGGTTTTTTTTACCCAATCAAAAAGCCCACCCCAATAATCTCTATTCATTAGGACAATTGGGAAATTAACAAGCTTATCGGTTTGTATTAAAGTTATGGCCTCAAATAGCTCATCCATTGTTCCAAATCCACCAGGTAACACAATATAGCCCTGCGAATAACGCATAAACATTAGTTTACGAGTAAAAAAATAGTCGAAGGATATCAATTTATCAGGATCGATATAGCTATTTGCCTGTTGTTCAAAGGGAAGGTTTATATTTAATCCAACTGATTTTCCTCCTGCAATATGGGCTCCTTTGTTGGCGGCTTCCATAACTCCGGGTCCTCCTCCGGTAATAATACCAAATCCTTTCTTAGTAAGTAAATATGCAACTTCCTCGGCAGTATGATAACATTCATCACCAATTTTTGTGCGTGCCGAACCAAAAATTGCAACGCAAGGGCCTATCTTTGAAAGAGTTTCATATCCTTCAACTACTTCCGACATAATTTTAAAAACAGACCATGAATCATTTGCTTTTACCTGAGCCCATGTTTTTGGCGTGAATTTTTGCCTCATTCTGATAATTTCTTCTTTATTCATAATTAATATGCTTTTTCGTTTTGCTAACTACTAATTTCTTTCAATTCTTCTTTAATAAACGGAGCAGTGCTACTATTCGTATTCTTACTCACTGCTTCTGGTGTTCCCGTACAAATAATTTCGCCACCACTTTCACCGCCTTCTGGTCCCAAATCAATAATATGATCAGCAACTTTTATTACTTCCATATTATGCTCAATTATTATTATGGTATTTCCCTTATCAACAAGTCGGTTTAATACTCCAAGTAACACTTTTACATCCTCAAAATGAAGTCCGGTAGTTGGTTCATCAAGTATGTATAATGTATTACCAGTATCCTTTTTCGATAATTCGGAAGCCAATTTAACCCTTTGTGCTTCGCCACCAGATATTGTAGTAGATGATTGTCCAAGTGTAAGATAACCAAGACCAACATCTTGTAGAGCTTTCAACTTATTGATGATGAAATAAATATTCTCAAAAAATTCAATTGCTTGATTAATAGTCATATTAAGGACATCATTTATTGATTTTCCTTTATATCTTACTTCAAGGGTTTCGCGATTGTATCTCTTACCCTGGCAATCGTTACAATGCACGTACACATCAGGAAGGAAATTCATTTCAATTGTTTGTATTCCTGCACCTTTACACGTTTCGCATCTACCGCCTTTTACGTTAAATGAAAACCGTCCCGGTTTATAGCCTCTAATTTTTGATTCGGATAGGCTGCCATAAAGTTTCCGAACTTCATCAAAAACTTTAGTGTATGTAGCAGGATTCGATCTGGGTGTACGTCCAATTGGTGATTGGTCAATTTCAATTACCTTATCAATATTGTCAATGCCTTCAATTGATCTATAGGGTAGGGGATTTTTTAATGAACGATAAAAATGGTTACTAAGAATTGGATATAGAGTATTATTAATCAACGAAGATTTTCCACTTCCTGAAACCCCTGTTACACAAATCATTTTACCTAATGGGAAACTTACATCGCCGCCTTTTAGGTTGTTACCTGTTGCTCCTTTAAGTGTTAATTTTTTAGAATTTCCTGGCCTTCTTTTTTTTGGAATTTCTATTTTTCTGGTTCCGTTAAGATAATCAGCTGTTATTGTTCCATTGTTCATAATAGAGTTTGCATTACCTTCAGCAACAATTTCTCCACCATGCCTTCCTGCACCTGGTCCAATATCAACAATGTGATCAGCAGCCAGAATTGTATCTTTATCGTGTTCCACAACAATTACTGAATTTCCTATATCACGAAGGTGTTTTAATGCATCAATAAGTTTAAGGTTATCACGTTGATGAAGGCCAATACTAGGCTCATCCAATATATAAAGCACTCCCGTTAACTGTGAGCCAATTTGGGTGGCAAGTCGTATCCGTTGCGATTCTCCTCCCGACAAACTTCTGGCTGATCTAAAAAGATTAAGATATCCAATTCCAACATCGAGTAAAAAATCGAGGCGGGTTTTAATTTCACGAAGGATTTCATGGGCTATGGTTTTTTGCTTCTTATCCATGTCATTTTCAGCGCCATCCATCCAAACCCGAAGATTTGTAATATCCATTTGTGAAAGATCGGCAATGTTTTTTCCGCCAAATTTAAAGTGAAGCGATTCCTTTTTTAAACGGGCTCCATTGCATTCATCGCAAGTATGCTTGTTCATAAAAGCATCTGCCCATCGTTTGGATATTTGTGATGAGTTTTCACCGCTATAATTCTCTATATACTTTATAAGTCCTTCGAATGAAAGTGTGTAGGATGAAGTAATTCCCAAATATTCCTTTTTAACCTCGAACGTTTGATTCGACCCGTGCAATATTGTATTAATGGCTTCATCCGAAATTTCACCAACAGGTGTTGTTAAAGTAAATCCGAATTTAAGACCAATTGCTTCAATTTGGTTAAATACCCAATTATTTTTGTGCTCTCCAAGAGGTGCAATTCCACCTCGTTTTATATTCATTGTTGGATCGGGCAGTATTTTCTTCAAGTCAATTTCTTTCACGTATCCAAGTCCGTTACACTTGGGGCAAGCACCATAAGGTGAGTTAAATGAAAAGGTATTTGGCTCGGGTTCATCATACGACATCCCTGTTGAAGGGCACATTAACTTACTACTGTAATGTCGTAATTTCTCATTTTCATCATCGATAATAATTATTGATCCTTTGCCAAGACGCATTGCTGTTTGTACAGTACGTTTTACTCTTACTAAATCAGCTGAATTAACCCTGAGCCGATCAATAACAACCTCAATATCATGCACTTTATAACGGTCTAATTGTAATCCAAACGAAATTTCCCTAATTTCAGAATCAATTCTAACTTTTAAATATCCCTGCTGCCTAACCTGTTCAAAAAGTTCACGATAATGACCTTTTCTACCTTTAATCAAAGGTGATAATACACTTATTTTCCTACCTTCAAAATCCTTAATAATCAAATTTGAAATCTGCTCCTCAGTATACTGTACCATTTCGTCACCCGAAGTAAATGAATATGCTTTTGAGGCTCTTGCATAAAGCAGGCGAAGGAAATCATAAACTTCGGTAATTGTACCAACTGTTGACCTGGGATTTTTATTAACAGATTTTTGCTCGATTGCAATAACAGGACTTAATCCCGAAATCTTGTCAACATCGGGGCGTTCCATATTCCCAATAAATTGTCTGGCATAAGCAGAAAATGTTTCCATATATCTCCTTTGGCCCTCAGCATAAATTGTATCAAATGCAAGTGATGATTTGCCACTGCCACTTAGTCCGGTGATTACTACAAATTTATTTCTGGGAATACTGACATCAATATTTTTAAGGTTATGGACTCTTGCCCCTAGAACCTCTAACATTTCAATGTCATTATTTTTTGTTGTTTTGGCCATTAATGGGTTTAGTTAATTGTAGTTATGCCATTTTTTTCAAGAATAATCGATTCATGAGTCATATTAAATGGTGAGTCGGGGATGGTTATAATATAGGTTTTCTTCTTTCTATTTTTAAGATAATCTTGACGAAGCCATGGATTGAAGTACTTAAGTATTTTATAGCTAATACCATTTTGTTTTGCAAAGTCGGCCCAATCTTCAACTGAATTGTTTACGATAACTGTATGAGTATTGATATTAGGATAGATATCATCTTCATTAATGTAAAACCCGTAAACCTCGGGATTTTCAAATATAATTTTCATGGCAGCAATACGATATATGTATCTCGTTGTTTCATCGGATAGTAACAGATCGTAATAAGAAGTTGACTTTTGCCTTTCAATTTGAGTTGTTATACCTTTATTACCTGCATTATAAGCAGCGGCAACAAGTGTCCAGTTACCAAACTTTTCAAAGCTTTCTAAAAAATATTTGCAGGCAGCTTCAGTTGATTTTTCAACATGATACCTTTCGTCAACTTCTTTATTAATCTCCAGATCAAAATCCTTGGCAGTACCCTTTAGAAACTGCCAATATCCCACAGCTCCCGCCGGAGAGGTTACATTTGAAAGACCGCTTTCAATAACGGCCAGATATTTAAAATCTACAGGAACATTATTTGCCGTTAATATTGAGTCAAATAGAGGAAACCACCTCTGAGATTTCTTTATTATTTGCAGCGTTGCTGAATGCCAGTATGTATTTACCGATAGTTCACGATCAAGGGCTTCCTTGACATAAAAAATATCCAAAGGCATTTCTTCTCCTGCAAATGATAATGTTTTAGGAATTGGTAGTGAGACTATTTTATAGTATTGTTCATTAGTTCCCGGCAACTGAACCTGTTTATTTCTAATCAATTTGTCGAATCCGAATATTAATAATCCAATTATTATAATTAGTAGAATGTAGGTTATAATTCTATTCATTTTGTTTTTTGGAATTGTAATTAAAGAATTGCAAAAATAGTAAATTTGGTGGCCTTAATTGGGTTCTTCACTGGATAATGTTTGCAAGTTAATCCTTATATTTTGGAATTTACATAATTAGATTACAAACTTAATTATGTAAATTTAACAAAACTACCGCAGCACATATTGAAAGTTACTGTCCTCCTGAGTGTTGCAAAGAATCTTTATAAGTAACTTGTGGGATGAGTTCCTTCGCTCTCTCAGAAGGACAAGTTCTTCGGATATGGGCACTCAAGATAGGCTTGCAGGGTGTGTATGTAGAAGTTATTTTGAAATTTTTAATCCTCTAAAGAGTGCAATATCCCAGTACTTGTCATGCTGAGCGAAGCGAAGTATCTTTACAAGCAACTTGTAGAAATAGATCCTTCACTACGTTCAGGAAGACAAAGAGGATCAGGATGCCAACGAGTATCAGGATGACAAAAAAGACAAGGCCTTGCAAGAAATAAAATGCTAAATTGTTTACTATCTATTTCTCAATAATTTCATAAATTTGAAAGATGAAACCGATAGGAACTCATAACTACTTCGTGTACATTACAACAAACAAAAACAAAACAGTTTTATATACAGGAGTTACTAATAACCTGCCTTATCGCTTGTGGCAACATGAAAAAGATTCAAAAACTATAAAAAAATCATTTGCAGGAAAATACAATTGCTTTAATCTGGTATACTATGAGCATTTCGATCTTATGGTCTAAAATATTGTAAACCAATTAGAAATTAGCCATTGTAAAGATACTTCGCTACGCTCAGCATGACAACTACTTTATAACCAGTGTAATTTTAGATCTTCTGCCATGCTAAGACATGATTTATTTCCAAACTAAATCCACTACAATCAAAAGCTAACACTAAAACGGGCTTACAAAATCTTTAAACAAAGGACTTATAATATCCTTTTCGGATAATGTTGGATTAGCAATTTTCCAATCGATATTCAAGTCTGGATCATTCCATAATATACTGCCTTCCGATTCCTTATTGTATACATTAGTGCACTTATAAAAGAATACTGTATCTTCCTCCAAAGTTACAAAACCATGAGCAAACCCGGGTGGTACCCAATACATCCATTTATTATCGTGATTAAGTTCAACAGAAGCCCAATGACCGTAAGTAGGTGAGTTTTTCCTTAAATCTACAGCAACATCCAAAACTGCTCCATGCATTACTCGCACAAGTTTTCCTTGAGCAAATGGTGGTTTTTGAAAATGTAATCCACGTAGTACTCCTTTGGCTGATTTTGATTCGTTATCCTGAACAAAATTTTGATCAATGCCATTTCTTAAAAATGCCTCTTTATTGTAGGATTCAAAAAAATATCCCCTACTATCTTCAAAAACAGAGGGTTTAATGATGTATAAATCAGGTATCTTAGTTTTAACTATTTGCATATTATATTTTGTAAAATTTATATGTAAAGATAATATTTTTTAGCATAATTAAGTGTTTCGATGTTGAATGAAAATACCTATACATAAGTTTATGAATACGCTTTGGTAACAGGTATAAAAATAATATTTTTGTTGCTTTATTTTTCAATATGCTAACTAAAAAATATCTTGCATTAAATTTGTTATTTTTATTATCAATAATTTTGTTCTCACAAGAAAACAAAGTTATTGAGAGGAACTATAATACTTCTAAAATAACTGCAAATCCACCACTGATTGACGGATTACCGGATGATATTTCATGGGAACTTGTGGATTGGTCCGGAGATTTCGTACAATATTCACCCTTTGAATTTAAGCAACCCTCGCAAAAAACATCTTTCAAAGTACTGTATGATGACAATAGCCTATATGTGCTGATAAGAGCTTTTGACACCGATCCTGATAAGATTGAAAAAAGACTTACGCGGCACGATGGTTTTGCCGGTGACTGGGTAGCCGTTGGTATCGACAGTTATAACGATGACAAAACAGGTTTTAATTTTTATATTACCGCTGCCGGAGTTAAAGCAGATGTGTTAAATTCAAACGATGGAAATACAGATGATACCTGGGATCCTGTTTGGTATGCAAAAGTTAGTGAAGATGAATTAGGATGGATAGCCGAAATTAGAATTCCCTTCACCCAATTACGATTTGCAAAAACAGAAAATCATAAGTGGGGACTTGAAGTCATGCGTCAACTTTTTAGAGAACAAGAATTATCCTTATGGCAAATGATTCCAAGAGATGCACCAGGTTGGGTTAGCCACTGGGGATCGTTAAAGGGAATCACTAATATTAATCCAAAAAAGGAAATAGAGTTAGTTCCATATGTTATGGGGAGTCTTAAAAAAGGTGAAAAAGTTGAAGGTAGTCCTTTTGCAACAGGGACAAAATGGGGGTATAATGCTGGGTTGGATGGTAAAATTGCTGTTACGAACGATTTAACTCTTAATTTCACAATTAACCCCGATTTTGGACAGGTTGAGGCCGATCCTTCAGAAGTTAACCTAAGTGCATTTGAATCCTATTTTGAAGAGAAAAGACCATTTTTTGTTGAAGGCAATAACATATTTGATTTTCCACTTCTTGGCGAAGGAAATAGCACAAATTTATTTTACTCCCGTAGAATAGGTAGAAGACCACATTATTATCCTGATTTATATGATAATGAATATGTTGATATGCCAGAGTTTACAAGAATTTTGGGAGCTTTTAAGCTTTCAGGAAAAACTCGTAACGGGTGGTCGATAGGCATTATGGAAAGTATCACAAATAGGGAAGTGGCACAAATTGATTCTCTTGGATATGATAAAAATCAGGGTGTTGAGCCAACTACAAACTTTTTCAATATTAGATTACAAAAAGATATTAATGATGGAAATACAATCGTTGGTGGTATGATTACTGCCACTAACAGATTTATTAAAACTGATCATCTCAAATTTCTCCCAAATTCTGCATACACAGGAGGCTTAGACTTTAAACAGTATTGGAAAAATAAAAAATACTATTTCTCAGCTAAGGGTTATTTTAGTCATATTTCAGGTGATTCAACTGCAATAACCGACCTTCAGACTGCCCCTCAAAGATATTACCAACGTCCGGATATGAAGCACCGAACCGTTGACTCTTTGCTTACACAACTATCGGGAACCGGTGGGATTATTGAGACTGGAAAACAAGGTGGTGGAAATTGGAGGTATGGATTTTTGGCATGGTGGCTAGCACCTGGAATAGATGTAAACGATATGGGATTTATGCAACGTAGCGACGCCTTTAGTCAAACCATATGGGCAAACTATATTATTTATAAACCTTTTTCGGTTTTTAGAAATATAAATTTTAGTTTTAGGCAATGGTCGTGGTGGGATTTTTCGGGAAGATATCTTAACCTTGGTGCAAGAATATCAGGCTATGCCCAGTTTACTAACTACTGGGGAGTTAATATTGGGCTTATGCGCAATTATAAAGATGTTAACCGATCTGAGTTAAGAGGTGGCCCGTCATTGGTTTTTCCAGATAGTTGGAGTCCTTGGATTAATATTGGTACTAATTCAATAAAAAAGTTAATTTTTTCTGCTAACGGTTCACTCAATATTGGAGGACAAAACGAATTATTGTATAAAAATATCGGATTCAGTATTACCTATCAGCCAATTAATGCTTTAAAACTATCAATTAGCCCGTCATATGAGGTTAATTATGATATTGCAAGATGGGTTGAAACCATTCAAAATAATGAGGACACGAGATATTTAGTTGGCTCACTCACTCGACACATATCAAGCCTGGATATTAGAATTAGTTATAGTCTTACTCCCGATCTTTCACTTCAATACTGGGGTCAGCCTTTTATTTATTCGGCTAATTATGAGCATTTTTCAGATGTAGTTGATGCTGGAAATATGGATATAAAAGAGCAATATCATGTTTTTACTGACGATGAAATATCATATGATGGAATTAACGATAGTTATGTTGTTGATGACAAAAATCAACCTTCATTTGAATTTGATAATCCCGATTTTAGTGTATTCGAATTTAGGTCTAACTTTGTCCTCAGATGGGAATATATTCCTGGTTCAACAGCGTACATTGTTTGGTCACAGGGAAGGGCAGGAGATGCACCCACGGGCAACTTTAGTTTTAACGAACACTTAAGTAATTTAATTGATGTTAATCCTACGAATATATTTCTAATTAAATTTTCATATAGAATTAGTATGTAACCGGTTGCTTTAAGTTAAAGCATTATAATTATTTATTCAAAAAATCGTTTAACAATATTAAAGAATATCAATGCAAATGAAATATTTATTTTTATATACCATATTACTGATCGCTTCATGTAATTTGGGAGCCCAGGAAGTTAAACTAGCCATTCTTAAATACAATGGAGGAGGCGACTGGTATGCTAATCCTACATCAGTCCCAAATCTTGTTAAGTTTTGTAATGCCAACTTAAATACTAATATAAGTACTGATGTTCCAGCAGTAAATATTGGAAGCTCCGAATTATTTAGCTTTCCCATGGTTCATCTTACCGGTCATGGAAATATTATTCTTAGCCCCGAAGAAGCTGAAAATCTACGAAAGTATCTTTCATCAGGAGGCTTTCTACACATTAGTGATAACTATGGCCTCAATGAATACATTCGTCGTGAAATGAAGAAAGTATTTCCCGGTATTGATTTTATTGAACTTCCACATAATCATCCCATATATCATCAAAAATATAATTTTGCTGCTGGACTTCCAAAGATACATGAGCATGATGATAAAGATCCACAGGGATTTGGACTTATTTATGAAGGCCGTTTAGTGTGTTTCTATGATTATGAATGTGATTTAGGTGATGGTTGGGAGGATACAGATGTACATAATGATTCAGAAGAAAAGCGTCAAGAAGCATTAAAGATGGGCGCAAATATTGTTCAATTTGTTTTTGAGCAATAGGTATTGTAAGGATTTGATGTGTAATGCGTCTATTTTAACAGATTTATAATGTTATTTATTAACAAAACAAAAAACAATTTTATTTTTGCCAACAAATTAAATTATCAATCATGAATATTCTTAAAACATTAACACTTTCAGTAGTAATTTTATTCTCACTTGGTGCTTATGCACAAGATTCTAAAATCAAAGGTCAATTGCCCGATGGTGGTCGTATGGTTAATCTGCAAGACCCCGAATACGCAGAGACTACTTTTCAAAACATCCTAGATCTATACAAGGGAAAAGTTGTTTATCTTGATTTTTGGGCAAGCTGGTGTCGTCCTTGTAAAAATGAAATGCCACATTCGTCAAAGGTGAAAGAACAGTTTAAAGGTAAGGATGTTGTGTTTGTTTACATTTCTTCCGATCGCGATCCAAAAGCTTGGAAAAATGGTGTTTCCCAACTAAATATTAAAGGAGAAAACTATCTTACAAGTGGAAATGTTTGGAAAGACTATAATGCGCTCTTTAATGTTAAAACTATTCCTAGATATGTATTAATTGATAAAGAAGGAAAAGTTGTTAGTGCAAATGCCAAGCGCCCAAGTAATCCCGAAATAGTTACTGATATAAATAAACTTCTTTAAATACTAGCTCATCTCTCTTTTTGAGTAATTTATTGGTTTTTTTTATTCAAATTTTGTTTATTTCATTTTACAATTGATAAGTGTGTTATATTAGCATTTTGTCACGTAAAATATAAATCAATTCAGATGAAATTAAACTACTTACTTAGCCTATTTGTTTCCACAATTATTTTGATCAGCTCTTGTGATTGTTTTCATAAGGATGAAATAAAACCAAATACAGTTACCATTTCTGGAGAAATTACAAATCCTGCTGGTGATTCTGTTTGGATAACAATCGCAAGTGATGGACAAGTTTATGGAACAGAGCTTGATAGTTTGGGTTTATTTAAACTGGAATTTAATATCCCCATGGCTGGAGAAGCTACTTTTTCTGATGGAAATGAAGTAGGGCATATGTATTTGTTTCCAAGAGATAAGCTTGATACAACAATTGACACAAAAGAATTTGATGAAAGCATCAAATTTGAAGGTAAAGGCAGCGAAGTAAATAACTATCTGGCAGCAAAATATCTTGAATTTGATGATAATGGAGCCTTCTATGTATATAGTATGCGTGACAGTCTTGGGATTGACGGAGGATTCAGTTACCTGAATAGTTTAAAGGAAGACAGACTAAATCTTCTGGAAAAGCATAAAATTCAAAATAAGGGTTTTATTAACTGGGAGAAAACAAACATTGAATTTGAATATCCTTCATTACTATTTCAATACACATATAATCGTTCCTCAGACTCAAACTATGATGCTATTTATCAAGTATTTGGTTCATATATGTCGATAGTGCCGTTGGATTCTTTGTCTCCTCAATATAGGTATTATCTTAGGAACTATGGTTCGTATTTATATCATGAAAATAAGGAGTTGCTTAATATTAGCGATAATGAGGATTCACTAATATTTGAATTGATAATTTCAACAACAAATGGATACGCCAGAAACAAATTAATTGCAACTAAATTTGAAAGTAGTCTTGATAATTATGACATTGATTTCTATAATCGATACAGTAATATTTTCAATTATTACCTGAGTAACATTGAACTCAAAAAATCAATAACCGAAAAATATAACAAAACCAAAAAGCTGCTTGAAACCAAATTACCTGAGGGTGCTATTTTAATAAATCTCGAAAATGAAAAGTATAGTAACTTAACATATCAGAAAATAATAAATAGGTATAAGGGCAAGGTTATCTATCTGGATTTTTGGGCAAGTTGGTGTGGACCATGCAAAGGGGAAATGCCTTATTCACTCGATCTTCAGGAATATTTTAATAACAAAGAAGTTGCTTTTGTGTATTTTTCATCTGATAAAGATAGTACTGCATGGAAAAGTCTGATAAAAATTCTCCAAATTACTGGCGATCATTACAGATTAAGTAAGGATGTTAGAAAAGTTACCAATGCAGCATTTGATGTAAAATATATTCCGCGATACGTGCTTTTTGATAAAAATGGAAATGTTATTGACGCGAATGCTAAGAGGCCAAGTAATCCTGAGATAATTACTGAAATAGAAGCCCTGTTATAGCAAAACTATCCTCATTTAACGGAGAACAAAATATTTAAAAAAATACATTTTTGATTGTAGACCATAGTGATACTATTGGTATTTTTAGGTTTTGAAGTTATTAACCAAATTCAAAGTAAAATTATGAAGAAGCTTACAATTATTATCTTGGTATTCTACACACTATCATCATTTTCGCAAGAGGCTGTACAATACCAAAATCTATCAAAGGATAAAAAAGATTATGATTTTCATTCCATGGCCGATATGGGTATCGGTATAGGGTTAAACTATGGTGGTTTAATGGGTTTCCAAATTCAGTATATTCCATTAAACCACTTAGCTGTTTTTGGATCCGCAGGGTATTACCTTGTTGGTTTCGGATGGCAAGTTGGAGTGCAAGGTTATTTAATGCCCAAGGTGCCATCAAAAGGATTTAGGGTATATGGTACTGCCATGTACGGTACTAATGTGGCAATTGCAGTTGAAAACGCCGAACATTATAATAAGATATACCTGGGACCAACTATTGGAGCGGGACTTGAGATGCGATTTGGTAAATCGAAAAAGAATGGCCTCAATATAGATTTATTTTATCCAATAAGATCAAGCGAGTATGAAACCGACTGGACAAAAATAAAGAATGATCCTATGTTGTCTGACTTTATTGAGCCACTACCAGTAACATTTTCGGTAGGATACCATTTAGAGATTAGATAGCTATTTAAGGAAATAATCGTCTTTGGTCTTATAGTAATGTAAAATTCAAATCATTATATTTGGATAAGGTAATATCTGTTGTGTAATAGTTACATTTCCATGTTTTTTTATTTATATTTGAAGAATATCAATATTAATATCTTACTACATGTACCATATCTATGCACTTTCAGATAGCACCGGGCGTACTGTTGATCAGGCAGCTAGAGTAGTATTGGCACAGTTTCCACAAATCGAAAGCGAGGTTCATCTTTTTGCAGAAGTGGACAGTTTTGAAGAAATTGATAGTATTATTAAATTGGCACATACTAACTCCGGATTGATAATACATTCCTTTGTAAAACATGAACTAAGTGAGCATTTATGGTACGAAGGCCGATTACATAATTTGGAAGTAATAAATTTATTGGGTCCTATTTTAAATCGTTTCTCCAACTTTTTACACAGCACTCCTGAAGAAAAGCCAGGGCTTTTTAGTAGATTAAATAAGGATTACTTCCGAAGGATTGAAACAACAGAGTATGCACTTAAGCATGATGATGGTGCACATCTTGAAGGCTTGGTTGATGCAGAAATAGTTCTCTTGGGTGTTTCACGAACATTTAAAACCCCGATTAGCATATATTTAGCTTTCAAAGGATGGCTCGTAGCCAATGTACCGGTCGTTCTTAATATGCCAATACCTGATATTGTTTATAAACTCCCTCCCGAGAAAGTGTTTTGCTTAACCACAAATCCTGAAATACTATCCAGATTGAGGAACGTTAGAAATGAGTACTTAAAAGGTAATGCTCCAAAATATGCCAGTTACGATTATGTAAAAAAAGAAATTAATTATGCATCCATGTTATTCAATGTTCAATCAAAATGGACAAAAGTTAGGGTAACAGCAAAACCCATCGAAGAAATCGCAAACAATATTATAAATATATATAGGCGAAATACTAAGCCGGTTATTTCATAATTGTATATTTACCTTTTAAAATATTTAATAATTGTTCAATTAAACTTGTTCAAAGTTCAAGAAATTAGCATCAAAAAAAGCTCCATGAAAAAATTAATTATCACGCAACTTATCGTGTTGCTGTTTTGCATGCAGCTATTCTCGCAAAATGACACTATTGTTAAACCGGATCGTTTTAAAGCTGATTTTGGAGTTGGATATGGTATTGCCTATGCAGGATTTATGGGGGCTAAATTACAATATTCACCCATAAAGAATTTTGCTATCTTCGGATCAGGTGGTTTTTTTGCTATTACTTTAGGATGGCAACTGGGAGTTATTGGATATATTATCCCAAAAACTAAATCAAAACCAGTGAGGGTTTATTGCACGGCAATGTATGGAACTATTGCAGCAGTTGAGAAAGGCTATAAGGTAAATAATCTTTCATACCATGGGACCACCCTGGGGGCTGGTTTAGAAGTAAGATTTGGAAAGCCCCGTAAACATGGATTTAATTTTGATATACTATTCCCAATTATACCTGAAAACTTCAAAGAAGATGTTGATAATTTCTTTACTCAATGGTATACATATAGTTTCATTGAACTAAGGGGTCGTAAAAACCCATCTCCTGTAACAATTTCGATCGGATATCATTTTGAGATGTGATAAACTTTTTTGTATTTTTAGTGATTAATTACCCAAAATGAGCCATGGATTAGAATTTCTCCTAAACCAATCGAAAGTTCCCTAAAGGAGATTACCCAAATTCCTGGAACAAACAAAATGATGGTAATTGGGTCGGGGGCATCGTTGTTGTACACCGACGATATGGGGGACAACTGGCATATAAATTACAAACCCGCAGGTGTATCACGATTTGTCACTTTCAATGCAATACATTTTGTGGATGAAGCAATAGGTTACATGGTTGGAAGTAAAGCCACAATATTGAAAACAGAAGATGGAGGAATCAATTGGGAGGATATTTCACCAACAGGAACTTACAATATTCTTGATGTTTTCTTTCTTTCAGAATCGGTTGGAATAATTACCCGAGTGTAGTCAATATGGAAAACCATAGATGGAGGCGAAACATGGTTACCAATTGATTTCCCATGTACCGCTACTGCAACAACAGTTAACTTTTTCAATGAAGACGATGGCCTTGTTATGGGTAGTGGTGGTATAATTTTCAAAACCTATACAGGTGGTATAGTTGATGTGCCTGAGTTTCCAGTAGGTATTGAATGCAATAACCAATTATTATGCTATCCTGTACCTTCCTCTTATTTGATAAATGTAAAAGTTGATTATGAAAATCAAACCTATCCTGAGAAAATAATTGTCTATGATACTTATGGTAGACAAATTAGTAATGAAGAAATACTCCCAAATCAAAAATCAATTCAAATAAATATCTCGGGTTTGAAAGTTGGTATTTATTTAGTTCCTACTATAACCGATAGTCAGATAATTAGAAGCGCTAAAATTATTAAATCAAATTAATTATTGAATTCTTTTTTTGTTGCTTAATATTCATTAAAAAGCATTGTATAAACTATAATAATTGTTACTATTGTAAAAAAATTAGTTTTGAGGGATAAGGTCGTAATTATAACAGGGGCAACATCAGGGATTGGCAAGGCATTGGCCTACGAATTCGCTCATAATGGTTCTAAAATAGTTATTGGTGCCAGAAATTATGATATGTTATCAACAATAGCTACGGATATTAAAAAGGGTGGAGGAGAAGTGCTTTTTGTACAAACGGATATTAGCATTGAATCTGATTGTATAAATCTGGTACTTACTGCAGTTGAAAATTACGGCAAAATTGATATATTAATAAATAATGCGGGAATTTCCATGAGAGCATTGTTTGAGAATACTGAATTAAAGGTTCTTAAACAACTAATGGATGTTAATTTCTGGGGAACCGTGTATACTACCAAACATGCATTATCGCATATACTAAAACAAAAAGGTAGTGTTGTTGGTGTTTCCTCGATTGCAGGTATGAAAGGTTTGCCGGCCAGAACCGGGTATTCAGCTTCCAAATTTGCAATGAGTGGTTTTTTGGAGGCGCTTCGTATCGAGAATATGAAAAAAGGGTTACATGTATTAGTAGCATTCCCGGGTTTTACTTCCTCTAATATTAGAAACAACTCACTGTGTGGCAGTGGAACCCAGCAGGGTGAATCACCCCGTGACGAAGACAAAATGATGACAGCTGAAGAAGTGGCAAAGCATATTTACAAAGCTGTTGTTAAACGAAAAAACAAAATTGTACTAACAAGCCAGGGAAAACTTGTTTCTGCTATTAATAAAGTTTTCCCTAATTTTCTTAACAAAATGGTATATAACAGTCTGGCAAAGGAACCCGATTCACCGTTTAATTAAAAAACAACCAAAATCATATTTATATTATGTTATCAAGTTATAAAATTATACCGAATACAGGATTTGGAACTTTTGAATTCGGAATCGACATGGACACATTTGTGGAGAAGTTCGGCGAACCTGAAGAAGTTGACACCATTGACGAAGACGAGGAATTAAATACAATGATTCTACATTATTGGAATAAGGGATTTTCTTTGTTTTTTGTTGGATTATCAAACCCAATTCTTGCTGGTGTAGAAACTGATCATCCTGATACAGAGCTATACGGTCAAAAAATAATGGGAAAAACAGAGGAAGAAATCATAAGCCTCATGGCAGAAAATGGCCAGATTGATTCTGAGGAAGGAATTGAAGAAAACGTAGGTGATAGCCATAATGATAGAAGATTATCCTATGATGAAAGTATGATGGATTTCTTCTTCAGAGATGAACAACTGGTTTATATGAACTTTGGTGTTTTTGTTGATGATCAAGGGAACATTGAAAAAGTTTAAAGAGGCTCTTCTATCGTCCGTCTCCTAACTTCTTACTTTTCATACCTATTCCTTGGGTGAAACTCCAATAGAGCCTTTCGGAGATCTTCTCTGTTAAGGTGAGTATATATCTCTGTGGTGGTTATTGATACATGCCCAAGTAATTCCTGCACTACTCTTAAATCAGCACCATTTTGCACTAAATGTGTTGCATATGAATGTCTGAATGAATGTGGACTAATATTTTTTCTAATACCTGCTTTTTCAACATGATTTTTAACAATATAAAAAATCATCTGCCTTGTTAGGCCATGCCCCCTACGATTTACAAAAAGTGTATCTGTGTATTTTTTTGAAATATTAATGTTTGGGCGTACATGAGTTAAGTAAGTAACAATTTGTTTCTCGGCTTCCTTCCCAACAGGTACAAGTCTTTGCTTGTTTCCTTTACCAGTTACCATTATAATTCCTTCCTTAAAATAAAGATCTGATATCTTTAAGTTAATAAGCTCACTAACCCTTATCCCACATCCGTAAAGAGTTTCAAGGATGGCCTTATTACGTTCGCCCTCGTCAAGTGAGAGATCGACCGAATTTATTATCTTTTCAACTTCTTCAATGGTTAGTACATCAGGTAATTTGCGTCCCAGCTTGGGTGATTCAATAAGTTCCGAGGGATCCCTTGAAATTACCTTTTCCAGAATTAGATACTTAAAAAATGCCTTAACTCCAGATATTATCCTCGATTGTGTATATGATCCTAGTTCAAGTTTATCAATAAACACAATAAAGGCCTTAATATCTTCAAACTCTATTTGCTTTATGGATTTATTTTTATCCTGCTCCTCCAAATATTTAAACAACAATCCCACATCATAAAGATATGCTACAACAGTATTTGGCGACATGCCACGCTCCAATTGTAAATACGATTTAAATCCTTTTATATATATTGTACTATTCAAAAAAAATACCACTTTTAAATTCACTAAATAACATGTCTAAAATAGGAATAATCAACTAGATAATGTATTTTTGTTTTGTATCCCAATCGATACCATGTAGCATATTAATAATCAATAAAATATAACGAAATGATTGATTTTTCATTAGAAAAGAAGCAGATTGAATTACAAGAAAAAGTTCGTGATTTTGCCAATAGGGAGATGAAGCCTGTTGCCAGAAAGTATGATGAACTTGCTGAATTCCCATGGCCGATAGTTAAAAAAGCTTATGAAGAGGGAATTATGAACGGACCTATGTCGCCAGAATTTGGTGGTCATGGACATTCAATACTAGAAAGCGCAATTTCATCAGAAGAACTTGGGGCTGGATGCGTTGGAATTGGTATTTGTATTGATGCCAATACACTAGCTTTAACACCGTTATATTTGGGTGCTACTGAAGAACAGAAAAAACGATTTTTTGGTCAGATAAATGAAGAGAAAAGTGTTGCTGCATATGCACTTACTGAACCTAATGCCGGATCGGATGTTGCAGGTATTAAAACTGAAGCTATTTTACATGGTGATAAATATATAATGAATGGACATAAACGTTTTATAACCAACGGGAGTCCATCTTCTTTTATAACAGTATTTGCCTTAACAAATCCTGAAAAAGGCGCACGAAGTCTTACTGCATTTGTGGTACCAACAAATAGCCCCGGTGTTGAAATTGTTGCCGATATGCGCAAAATGGGACAGCGTGCCTCAATTCAAACAGAATTCAAATTTCACGATGTTGAAATACCCATTGAGAATAGAATAGGAGGGGAGGGTCATGGATTTTTATTGGCCATGAAAACATTTGAAAGAACACGAACAGGTGTTGCAGCACTGGCTCTTGGAAATGGCCGTGAAGCGTACGAAACAGCTAAGGCATGGGCAAAGAAAAGAATTCAATTTGGCAAACCAATTACGGTAAACCAGGGTGTGAGCTTTATGCTTGCTGATATGGCTACCGAACTGGAAGCTGCACGACTTCTTACCTGGAATGCTGCATGGGCATACGATACAAGCCAGAAATCAGCTAACTTACTTTCAGCAATGTGTAAATTGTATGCATCAGATGTTGGAATGAAAGTTACTACAGATGCTGTTCAGGTTATGGCCGGAGATGGCTACTCACATGATTATCTTGTTGAAAAGATGATGCGTGACGCCAAATTATGTCAAATTTATGAAGGAACAAACCAAATCCAACGACTTGTAATTGGAAAAGGAATACTTAAATAAATATTATTTCATATCAGGTTTAATAACTGTATTGTTAATATTAAGTTGTTCACATCATAAGCCTATTGATGTGGTTTCAATTTTATCACAATTACCAGTTGATAACAGGCCAATATTAGTTCCTGAAAGTCTTGTTAATAAAGCTACTTCAGTTTATAATCTTATTTCATTTGATAGCATTAGGAGTATTGATAATGAAGAAGTGTTTTATACAGAAGCGAGATCTTTAGGTATTCAATACATACTTATTTCCTCAAGTATGATTGAAGATGGTAATCAGCAGTTTCCATGGATGTTGAATAAAAATTTTAAAGTATGCCCCGGCTTTCCTGATAAAAATGCAGAATCATATTTTGTGTTGCTAGTATGGGATAACACAAAAAATTCTTATCATTTTTTTAAGTTCATTTATGAGAGTCAAGAATAACAGTTTATCAAGATTATATAGTACTAACTATTATTTCGCACTTGGAATAATTTTGATTTTTTCAATTGTTTTTTTATCGATTGAGGTTTATAATGGGCGTTTTTGGCAATCCGATTTTACCGTCTATTATAAAGCAGCACAAAGAATTCTTGGTGGTCAGAATCTATTTGGAATTATTGAAGACGGGCACTATATATTTAAATACTCGCCTTTTTCAGCAGTAATCTTTATTCCTTTTACAATTCTACCTATAACTATTGCTAAATATATCTATTGGTTTGTTTACACTAGTATAATAATATCAGGATTTTACCTTGCTTTCAACTTAGCTTCAAGAACTGTTACGCAATCCACAGCACGTAGATCAAATAACATTATTTTGCTTGGAGCATTGGTTCTTGTGGTTCATTTTCAAAGGGAGTTGCATCTTGGGCAGGTTAACCAGTTACTTTTAGTCCTTTATCTGTTAGTAGCGTATTATACTAATAAAAATGAACCAACAATATCAGGAATACTTCTCGCAGCTAGTATTTTCATTAAACCATTTGGATTAATATTTATTCCGTATTTTATTGTTAAAGGCAGATATAAAGAACTGGGTTACCTCTTTTTGTTTGGAATAATCTTCTTCTTTGTCCCACTAATATTTTATTCATTTGAAGAATTTCTAAATCAAAATGCTCTGTGGCTAAACGAATTAGCTATTGAGTTAGGGAATAAACAAAGCTTATTATTACCTGCAAATCATACCATATTTTCGGTAATTGCCCGATATTCTCCACTTTCATTAATCTCTTTTACGCCTTTAGTTGTTAAAGTTTACCAGATACTGATTCTTAGTACTATAGTGATAATGGTGTTATTATTCATCAAAAAGGGGAGGGGTGTGGAAAATGCTGAAGTATCAGAATTTGCTCTCCTCATAAGCATTATTCCGTTACTTTCATTCACAAGTCAAAATGCATTTGGATTCGTTTCATTGGTAGTTTTTATATTGCTTATAAACTTTGCTAAATTTTCCAAGTTTGAAAAAGTATTATCAATCATTGGTATGGTATTGCTTGGAGGGAATTATTATGATATCTGGGGTAGCACTTTATCAGGATTCTTTAATGATATTTCATTGGTTTCTGTTGGCACTCTTTTATTGTTGTTTATCTTGTTCCGAAAACGTTTTCAAAAGGTATTGTAATTTGGTATTAATCTCATTTGTCATTCTGAACGAAGTGAAGAATCTCTAAATATATGCATATACTTTTCGCGATCAGTAATTCCAAATGTAAATTTATTTATTGAATCTTTGCCTTGCTAATAATAAAAACTTATTAATAAAAAACCTGACTCAGTTTCCCAAATCAGGCTTTTTACTTTCTTGTTATGATCTGATAAACAGCTAGAATTTATATAATCCGTCATCAACAAGCTTACCTGCAATTCTTCTTCTTGCTTCCTTAACGTTAACTGAATAAGCTTTTGTTAAGGTATGCAAAGCATTACAGAGCTTAGTTTTTATGTCTCCTTCAGCAAATGAACCAATGGCATCGAATCCTGATTTATAAATCTCAGCAGCCATGTCCTGGGTAAGTACATCAAGAATATCTTTATATACCGAGATATCCGATTTCATGCTATTCTTATCTAATTTCTCAACACGTAATAATGTTGATTCCAGAAGATAAAGATTCATCATCATATCCGATATGTTCATTAATACTTCTTCTTCATAACCCAACTGGCGCTTGAACGTATCCTGAATAACAGGTAGTAGCATTAATACAGCTTTTTTTAAGTTTTTAACGTAAGCATGTTTAGCTTCGTAATAATCACCAATTGTTTGATCAACACATTCAAGTTTATCAAGATTTGCTAATACTTTATTTGCTGCTTCAAAAAGGTCGATTTTATGTTTCATCCCTTTTTTCATTGTTGCATCAACAGTTATTAGACGATTTATTTCGTTGGTTCCCTCAAAGATTCTATTTATCCTTGAGTCACGGTATGATCTGTCGGCAGGAGCTTCGGCTGAGAATCCCATTCCTCCATAAATCTGAACCATTTCATCAACGATATAATCAAGTGATTCAGAGCCATATACCTTTAGCATTGCACATTCTGGTTCATATTCAGCAACACCGCCAATGTTGGCTTCTCCGTGGGATTTTCCTTCTTCTTTTAATC
>JABMPH010000321.1 GCA_013203805.1 Bacteroidota bacterium
CGAAATAAGAAAGCTGAAGACAATAAAGACATCTTTAAAAAAACCAACAAAGTACGCCGCAGCAAAACCGGTTGGTTAGGATTCTTTTATGAATTGGCTGGTCCTAAAATGGGCACATATGAGGAAGTTGCAGATAAGAACTTTGATGAAGTACTTAGTATAATGCGCAAAATAAATGAAGATGCCCGTGAAGCTGAAAAACGCAACAGAAAAGGAAGGAAATAATGGCACACACAAAACTAAATTATACCCAAACAGCGGCATTATTTGAAACCGTTGCCACAAAGCACAAGGTGATTAAACACTTTGTTGAAACCGATTTGCAGGAAATAAAGGATATTGTAAAAACGGCAGCACCTGCAATGCTTTACACAGGATATAAAGAAGGTATTTCGGGGTATAAATCAGATAATAATCAAAGTGGGAAAAGAATCCATTTTGCCATTGTGCAACGGCAGTCGACCAAAAGCCGGACTGTAAAAAGCAAACATCAGTTAATTGATGAATGCCGTGAGCTGGCCATTGATGTACTATCGTGGCTACGCCGTGAAAAGAGACAAGGCCGGTTAAACGGTTACGAACCCGATTCGGTTGATGATGGCGAAGCAATTATACTAACCGATGATGGCTTTATTGGATGGGAATTTGGCCTATTGATAAAAACACCAATTAACCTGGCATTCGTGCCCGAAAAATGGAATGAATAATGGCATTAACACTTGTAAACGGTCCCAATGAAATAAGTTACACACGTAACATAATAAACGTTGTTGTACAACTGGAAGCTGATCCTGAATATATTGATGTTTACGCATTATGCAATATTTACGATACGTTTACAAATGTAGTGGCCACACTATTTGCCCGTCCTGATGATAGTTATAATGTGAGTTACGATATATCGGGTGTACTTGATGCAATAACCGATTTTTCATTTATCGGTCTATCAATAACAAGTGAAAAAAACACCGGTGCAGCACTTAGATACTGGTGCGAAGTAGTTCAATATGCCGATGGAACACCTATTGATAGTGTTAACATTGGGCTGGTTGGTGAAACACCATCACTATTTTCGTTTAAAGGAGGAGTTTCGCTGCAACACATTTCCACCAATATATTTAACCTGGTTAAAACCAACAACATGTTTTTAACCTGGCTTGATGGCGATAAAGTAACGATCGATCAGCCTTACTATTTATATTATCTACATCAGTACGATAGTGCATTTATAACAGCTGAAGCCGAAGTTTTTTACTCAGATGGAACGAGTGACACCAAAACGCTGGTTAATTTTGGAGAAGTATTTAAATATTATTTGTTAAAAGTGGCTGTAGGATTTAATCAGCAAAACTTAGGCGACTTACAACCTACCAAAACACCAATATATTACAAGGTTTGGTTGAGTGGAACTTTTGCAGATCCATTTACATTTACAATAGACGATAGCTATGTTCCATTTCCTAAATACATATCATTTGCCAATAGTTTAGGAGGATTTAATTATGCAGTACTCAAAGGCAAAAATGAATCTGAAATCATTCCAACAGCCTCCCTTACCGAAAAAACAAACAGCGCAGGTAAGGGTGTTTCAAGCTTTGGCCATCTGCTTGAAAATAAAATATCAGCATCAACAGGTCATATTTCCGTAAAAAATGCGGAGGCATTTGCCGATATATTTACAACATGTCATACCTACGAAAAGTTAAACAATCGGTTTATCCAAATCTCAGTATCCACAAAATCAAAGTTAAAATACTCTGAAGTAGACAATCTCATATCTATCCCAATAGAATACAGCAGAGCTTATATAAACCGAAACTTCACTCCCGATGCTACAAGTTAAGATAAATAATGAGCATGTTATGTTGTATCCTGGAGCCAGCCTGAAGTATATGTATAATTCTTCTGCATTTAGCGACAAGGCATTTATTGGTGATTTTTCATATCCCATTTCTTTTCCTGATAATGAATCAAATGCACTTGTGTTTGGATTTGTAAGTAATCCTGATTTATACAACGAAGTAACCGAACATAGTTGTGATCTATATGAGAATAATACTCTATTTAAATCGGGAATATTCAAAGTAACCAGCGCAAAAAAAGGTGTTAAAATATCAGGTAATTTTATTAATTCTTCTTATGATTTCATTAACCGCATTAAGAATAAAACCACTAAGGATATTGATCTGGGTGGTGATCATGAGTTTGATACAAGTGCAGATTTGGATGTTTATATAGTTGCCTTACAATCGGGATCCTACCCAACTTACAAGTTCGCTCAATTTCCCATACTCAACGAAATATATATGGATGGCACACAGGAAGAAACAACCTGGGAATCCATTAAATATATCAACCCTTACAATCCTGGAGGAAATGATGTTTATTACCCATATTTAGCATACATAATTGAGCAATTATTTGCCGAATTCGGATTCAGAGTTGAAGATGTTGTTGGTTCTCACGATGAACTCAAAAAACTATGCTTAATAGGGATGCATGAGGACAAGCATGTTTGGGAATATACTGGTTACAATCTTCATTACCATGTACTAAAGGTTGATTTAACATATTTATTAGATGCAATAAAATCAACTTTAGGGGTAGCCTATTTCTTCGACAATAATGGGAATAATGTTAAAATGAAATTTTTAAAGGATCTGCTAATACCTGGTAATTATGTCGATTGGTCGGATAAAGTGGAGGGGTCTCCAATTAAAAAGATTGATAAAACAGGTGATGGGTTTATGTTATCACACAGTTTCGACAGCTCTGATGAAACCATGTCGGAGATGCAACTACCAACAGAAATACTCGAAAATGTAGTAAAAGAAGATCCGGTACTAACTCCTGCCGACTTGCCAATTTCTGCAAATGTGGGAATACCGGAAGGCGAAATAAGGTATGTTATATGTGAGGAAATGTATTACATCAGTATAAGATATGGATACAACGATAGTCGCTGGGTTAGACTTAGTTGGACTTACTTTGAAAAAATAATAGGTGATGGGTTAGTTGAAAAGCCATCGCAGCTAACCACATTGGGGATGCATTGGCATTTAAAAAAGGCAGGATCTGCAATAAACAATTGGATGACTCCGCATTCGGATCAAACACTTTTAAAAAATCCATTAACCGGAACAATGGCATTGCTTGGTCCTGGTAATCTTAACTATGATTTAGTAAAACCAGTAGTAAATGATTTTGAGCCACGTGTTTTATTTTTTAGAAATATGCAGCCTGATGTAGCTGACAGGCTATATCCATTTGGCACTTCGGGCATTTACAACGCAAAAGGAGAAGTAGTAGGCACATTAAGTTTAAATTGGGATGGGGAAAATGGGCTTTATGCCAACCTTTGGAAACCCTGGCTAGATTTTTTAGACAAAGGAATACCATACGAATGGTCAATAAACCTTGAATTAATTGATCTACTTAAGTTAGACACATCGAAACAAGTTAAAATAGGCAGTAATTATTATCTCATTAAAAGCTTGGCAGTAGATCTTCCATTGGAAAAAGCTGCAACAGTTACAATGGTTAGGATATAATTTGTAGTTTTGGGTTATCAAAAATTAATTTGTTTAATTCAAAATACATTTTCATGAAGAAGTTGTTATTATTCATTACAATTTTACCATTAATTTCTATTTCCCAAAACACTCTCCAGATAAGTGAATCCAGAACAATTTACATGGAGAAGGTTATTAGTGATACCAATTATACCAAAGAAGAATTATACGACATATCATTAGGCTGGGTATCAGAAGTATTTAATTCACCTGATGATGTAATATCATTTAGTGATATGAGAACCGGTAAAATTAAAGGATCCTTTATCTCTTATCACCCAATTAGTTTATCTAGTGTGGCCTTCAGTACAACATTTACAATTCAGGTTAAGGATAAGAGACTGAAGATTAAATTTGACAATATTACTAATGTCGTTTATGGAGCTAGCTTGGAAACATATATTCTAAAGAAAAATAACACTTACCGTTCGATCTACTCCTCACTTACATCTGATGTTCAATCATCATTAAATAATTTGATACTCGATTTTGAAAAGTATATAAAAGATTATTCTTCAGCAGCAGATGATTGGTAATTTCATACATTTGCAATGTCGCATTTAAATACCAAGAGGAATATGGCTTTGCCAGTTTCCTGAGTCAGGCCTGGGCCTGATACATTCCACTTGGTGGATTTATGTGCGACAG
>JABMPH010000322.1 GCA_013203805.1 Bacteroidota bacterium
CCATTAAAACTAACACCATTAAGAGCTTTAGTTGTACCAGACAACTCTTTATACCAGAACATACCATTCCAACGAAATATTTCACCGCTTTTACCAACAATCCAACCGTTGTTTGCATCAACCATTGCAATTGAGTAATGATCCTTAGAACCAATAACTTCAGCACTCCATTCAGTTCCATCATAATTTACAACTATCTTACCTGTTCCACATGCCCAAATATTTGTTGAACTTAGCATAACAACATCATACAAGTCATTATTATCACCCGTAGTTTCTTCCTGCCATAAACCGGCATTATAAACAACAACAGTTCCTCCAGCTCCCACTACAACTCCATTATCAGAGTCAGTAAAGCTAACGCCCAGTAAATCCTTTGTTGTACCAGCATCAACCACAGCCCATGTTGTTCCGTCATAGTTTAGCACTGTTCCTGCATCACCAACTATATATCCATTATTGGCATCAACAAATGAAACCGATTTTAGATCAACAGAAACTCCAACATCTACTACACTCCATCCAGAGCCATCATTATGAATTACTAATCCATTAGCACCAACAGCCCACATGTTATTATCTGCAACTATATATGAATCAAATATATCAACAGTAACCCCCGATTCGTCTCTATTCCATGCATAAACTGTGTCTAACTGCATTTCATATCCTGTAAGTCCGGTTAATTCAGTCCATGTAATTTCAGGATTTGAAAATACTTCCTTGCCATCCGTAGGTTTATTCATATTTACATTCCATACAATCGTAAAGCTCCAGGTTTCTGACCATTCAGAAGCCACACCATCATCATATGCTTTAACATGCCAATAATATGTTTCTCCGAATATCAGATCATTCATTGTTAATGCCGTTAATTCTGTTATGGGAAACACTTCCGAATTTTCAAATTCAGGATTATTTGCTAATTCAAGCTCATAATAAATTTCAAGAGAAGTTCCTGTAACAGCATCCCAATCAAGAACAACATCAGGCATCTGCCCTACTGCAACGTCTTCAGGTGCTTTTAGACTTGGAGCATAAATTTTAACCTGTCCGAATACTGATACTGTTATCAGTACAAAGAACAAACTAAGAATTGAATAAATATTTTTCATATTCGTAGATTTTAAATTTTATCTTATTAATTAGCAATAAATTTTTGAGTATACACATTTATTCCATCAACAATTTGAACAACATATGAACCCGATTTCAGATTTGATAGATCCAAACTAATTTCATTCACTCCCTTTTTAATACTGTTTGTTTCTGACAAAACTACTCGTCCTGAAAGATCATAAATATAAATATTGGACAAAGAGTTATTTGTCGATTCAAATTTAAGTGTTGCATAAGTGCTAACAGGGTTTGGATAAATACTGAGGTCGAGTTTAATTGCTTTATCTTCCTTTACTATATCATCAATGCCAACAGGTTTACGGAAGTTATTACAACGTAATAATCCTCTACCAAAAGTAGCTGCATAAATTACACCATAATTATTCGTTCCTGGATATATAACCAATAATATTTCGGTGCCGTTAACTAATTTTACCGTATCAGGCGCTTTAGCTTGCATTTGCTGCTGTAATTGGAATACCGGAACGCTACCCATTAAACTGTCCTGCCTTACCCAAACTGGTGAATTGGCGTGAATATTTTCGGTTGTGAAAATACCATGTTCAGTACCAATAATACCTAAATCAGTATTCGACATTTCTATTAACGAAGAGTAAACCGGCATTTGTGGTAAATTACCTTGACGAGAATTAAATACAGGTACCTCGTCAAGAGCATTCTCACTGTATAGAACATAATAATCATTACCATAATTACCTAGGGTAATCATAACATTAGCTGCATTATCAGGATCAACGGCAATTGAAGTAATTAATTGTGTAATAGGGTCAGATGTTCCGGGAATTAAAATTGGAATTTCCTGTGTTGAAACAATACATTCAGCACTATTTACATCTGCACGATCATAATTATAAGCAAGTGCAAGATTTGATATTCTAAATAATTTACCTTCTCTAGTTCCTACAAATAAATGATTTGCATCAGATGAATAGGAGATACACTGTGAAGCCCCTGAGAAACCAACATCTACATTTGAAATTTCGAACCACTCAGGTGTTTTACTAAAAAGATGTAGTTCGTTTGTCATGTATACTTTACTAAATGAGGCAATAAAGAAACGTGAAGAAACTATATCCTGAATATTAAGTGAGTCTCCATTATATAAGGTAATATCTGCTGGAGTTTTATAGTAGAATGGTTGACTGCTATTATTACTAAGAACTTGGATAGTAGATCCTCCTGGTATTGTGTCCTTTGCATGATACATTACAGAATCGCGGCTATTTGGATTATCAAAGCTTTCCCACAATGCCAATGGAGTATTAAAGAAGTTAACTGAAAGACTAAGATCATCAACGAATTGAGTTGAATAATTTGCCCCGGCATCTTCTGATCTAAAAATAAATGCTAACTCACTACCTGGCTCACTAACAACCAAAACATCTCTATTAATTGTTGAGATTACGCACGCACCGCCATCACCTGGATATATTTCTTCACCTTGTTTTGTTGTATTACCATCTCCTGTAATTAATATGCTACCATTATCTTGAGCACCACCTAGTACATAATTTTCTCCTCCGGAAATACCAATATTATAAAATTGGGTTGTAAAATAACTTCTATTACTACCTTCAAATACATATTCACCGTCAGTATAAGTGCCTATAGAAACACCACCATCGGTACCAACCATGAAAGTATTATTGGAACCAGGTCTAAATACATAAGTATGATGATCAACATGAAGATAATTTGGGAAAAAATTAGGAAATATAGCAGTTGAAATACTTTCCCATGCGAATAACCCTGTTTCTTGAATTTTTTCACCTTGCCATGCATTAACACCTCCCAATAATATCTTATCAGGATTTTCGGGAAATACAGTTAGGGCATTGTCGTATACACCTTGTCCAACAAATATAGGTACTGCAGGTGATCCTGGTTGAATGATTCTCCAAATAGCACCTTTATCATCCGAACGATAAACGTTATATAAATCGCCACTTGTATTTATTACACTGGCGTATAAAACATTTGGATCAGATGGTGCAAATGCAAACTCTATTCTAGTAACACCACTCTCAGGTAGGCTAATAGAATCACCTGTTGACCTTGTTATAAATGCGCTTACATCACCTGATGTTGAAATATAGCAAAGATTATCAACACATGCTACAACAGCACCATCAGATGAAATCTGTACATCCAATGCATTCATAACAAGTTCTGTACCTGCAGTATCAGTTGCTACAGACCAAGAGTCACCTCCGTCGTTTGAATACATCAAACCTGAATTAGTAGCAGCATAAAGCCTACCATTATTCATGTCGATGTTTATCTCATTCACAAAAGCCCATGGACTGTTTTCATTATTGAATTGTGGTTGGGTTGATGCAATAAGATTAAAATTATCCCCATCATTTGATTTATAGACTCCTTGTCCCATAAACCCCCCATTAAATCCCATTTCGTCGAGTCCCGACATGGTTTCAGCAGCAAAGCTTTCGCCAGTACCGGCATATATAGTACCATTTGCATCTTGCGTCATACATGATACATTCAAATTATAGCTGCTATTATTTATTTTAAACCAAGTTATACCTAAATTAGTAGACTTCCATATTCCACCTGTTACTCCTGCAGCATAAATTGTTTTCGATTCTGCATCCTGGTTATCGAACATAATTGCACGTGTTCTACCACCAAAATTATCAGGGCCTAACTGTTTCCAGTTTAGACTAGACGAAGAACGATTATTATCAATATCTTCCAATTGTTTTTGCACCTTATCTAGATCTTCAGGAGCAATAACACCAGTTGTTTGATTATTACGAATCATCGCAAGATACTCCACCGAAGGTTTAATTCCATATACCAACGATGATTCATCACTCAATCGAGGAGAGTATTTTGATTCATTCCGATTGTTAGAAAAGCCTAATATTATCACTCCTAATACTATGGTAATCAATGTTAAGCTTAAGCGTAAATTTTTTCGTTTCATACTTTATAACTTTATTATGCTCATAATTATGGATTCGCATTTTAGAACGCACAATTTACAGCTTTTCTTTAAATTGAATTAATATATTTCAAAAAAATAATAAACAAGTCTTCATTTTTATCCAATATATATAATAAACCTACACAACTTAGGTCAATATCAATAGTTTATAAACATACTAATATAATGATTTTAATAAAAATAAAGTCATTACAATCAAATCAATCTGTTTCCAAAAAAATTGATAAATAAGTTTGAATTTTAGATAAAATAAACCCTGCATTAATAAAAAGACAATAGCAAAGCCTAAATTGACCGATTGCAAATAAATAAAAATATTTGCAGATAAGAAAAAGCAAATATATAAGCAAAAAAAAAGCCTCACATTTCTGCAAGGCTTTATTATGTCTTTGGCGATGACCTACTTTCCCACCTGGTATGGCAGTATCATTGGCGCTGGCAGGCTTAACTTCTCTGTTCGGAATGGGAAGAGGTGTTTCTCCACCGCTATAATCACCGGGAATTTCTTTCTAAATTCAATGATGTATAAAAACACTTTAATGAAATACCATAAAATCTGCCTTTTGGCAAAAGATTTTATAAATTATCGGTCAAGTCGATCGGACTATTAGTA
>JABMPH010000323.1 GCA_013203805.1 Bacteroidota bacterium
CGTTCAGTTCATTATCATAATAATTAAAAACGAGCGTGGCATTTAAGCCATTATTGGTTGTTGGCGTAATTTCGTAATATCGTTTTACACCCTCATTGCCATTTCCGGTTTGGAATGCTACACCTCGGGTAATAACAGTACTACCCAAATTTGAAGCAGTAGTAATTGTAGCCCCAAGATTTGCAACATTTTGAGATGTAATACCAGATAAATTTCTTGTTGTGGAAATTGCACCACTTGCCCCAGTAATTATTCCGCTTCCTTCAAATAATGTGGCAGTACTACCAAGGGTAATATTTTGTCCATTGAGATCAAGATTACTTTCTAAAAAGAGGTTTCCGTTTACCGTTGCTCCTGAAGAAAGCGTTATGGATGAAGATCCCCCGAGTAAGAAGTGGTTTACAGTGGGTGAGCCGCTTATTGTGGCGTTAGTTCCTCCTGAATATGTGTAAATACCTACATTATCAGTAGAAACTGGGCTACTGCCCTGACTCCAGTTTGCATCAGTAGTCCATGTAGTTGAGTTTGTGTTTAGCCATGTGTTAAATGCGGAAGAGCTCACCCAATCAGTTGTTTGCATATAAGTAAGTGTGCCATCATTGGTGTTTGGAGAATAATCGGCTAAAGTAAAATCGGTATTATCAAAATTGTAGTATGCTGCTAAATCGGTTTCGCTACCAGTGAGTGTTTTGAACATATTCTCACGTACTTGAACAGTTGTTCTCGCAATATTCCAGATTCTAACTTCGTCAATTTTCCCTTGAAAATTACCCGATCCCCATAGTCTGCCTATATCAAAATCAGAGGCATTAATACTTGATTCAGTGGTTACGGCAATGTGCTGCCATTTATCCTCTACAACAGTTGAGCTTTCAACGCCATCAACATAAATAGTTGGAGAAGTAAAACCTGTTGCTGAAAGTACACCTAAAGCTGATGAAATATATGAAGAAGCATTTAGGGCTATATAATATTCGAAAGATTTTGTGGGATAAACCCAAAACTCAATGCTTTTTAATGCAGTTGGGCCTGCTCCAATATCAACAAATTCAGAAATTCCATCAAAACTCAAGCATTTTACGGGTCCGAAAAAGGCTGCAGAAGGAGTCCATTCAGTACCAGCCATATTGGTTAACGTTCCGGCATAAGTACCGGAAGTTTGAGAGTCGGCAGCAGTTGTTCCAGTACTTTCATTGAATTTGTAATATACTTGCAAACCAGTCTCTGAACCAGCTAACTCCTGATACATATTGGCACGTATTTCGGCTTGCGTACGAACATTGTTCCAAAGCCGGACTTCATCTATTTCCCCGGCAAAGGGTCTATCACCGTTATAATATGACCCAATTGTCATTGAGTTAGCCGATGTATTAACACTTCCGCTCGCAACTGTGGTTGCCATTAAAACCCCATTTTTATAGGTCTTAAGTTCTCCACTTGTAAAAGTAGCAGCCAAGTGATACCATACGCTACCTTCGAGAGTACCAAAAGTAGCAGCATAATAAGTACTTCCAATTAGCACCTGCGCAGCTCCTCTATAAGCTACTTGATCATGATCCCAATTAAAACCAAATTCTTGTGACCCAAACATAAGTTCGTGAGCGAAACCTGTAGTTGGTGCCGCATCACCTTTAACCCAGCATTCCAGTGTAAAATCAGTGAGTGTATTTGAATATTGCGTGTCAACATAATCATCAACGCCATCAAAATCGAGGGCATTGTTTTGGGTGTTTGCAAACATTGGGTTTAGCACCCAAAAAATAACTGCAGCAAAAAATAGAAGTCTTTTCATGTGTTGTTGGATTAACTATAAGTATATTTTTAATTGGGCAAATGTAGGTGCTTAAACAATGAATCAGTCATAATTACACCTTAGCAATACCTTATCAAAGATGCTTATATATCAGTAATTGAATGATGTAAGACGGCATGAGTGGAGGTGTGGTTGTGATCGTATTCTATTCGAAACACGAACTAAAATGTCTTTTTGAAGGAAGGATGACAGGGAAATATAAGTTCGGCGAACCTAAATCCCCCTATATCTGAATAAGATCTTTAGTAATGATGGTTGTTGGTTTCGTGCTGGGGGGGGGTGGCTTTGCCGAACTAACGTTTCTCCCGATGGTCGAAATGACAGACTTCCGCAAGTCTAAAACTTCATCAATTCAGCAGTTAGGTTTTGATCGGAAGTAAGTTTCATTTTTTTACGGATTCGGTGTCTTGATATTTCCAACGACTTGTTTGAAATATTTGCAATAAGCGCAATGTCTTTTGTTTGCATATTAAGCTTAAGAAATCCACAGAAAAGCAATTCGCGTGGTGTAATATCAGGATGCTTTTGGATTAAGCGGGTATAAAAATCGGGGTGAACTGATGAAAAAACTTTTTCAAATTCATCCAGTGGATTAATGTTGTTGGCTTTCTCCATGTGGTGTAGAACTTTTTGAAAGTCTTCACGATCGTGCTTTCCTCGGAATTTATTTGTAAAAACATTGAGTTTATCAATAACTTCATGAAAAACATTAACAAGTTTTGCGTATAATAGTGTGTTAAAAATTATTTCTTGTTCCTTAAGTTTTAGTTTTAATATTGCTTTTTCCTTCTCATCAGCTTGTATACGATTATCTTTTTCAGCCTGGATAAGTATGAGTTGTTGTGTTTTGTTTTTTTCTTCGGCAAGGAGATTCTTTTGTCGGAGTTCAGATTGCCTCTTCCTGTAACTAATTACAATGAGTATTGTGGTGAGTATCCCAAGAAATGAGGCTATCAACAACAACCAAATTTGGTTCTTCTTGAGCTGATTGGTTTTTTGGAGAAGAGCTATCTCTATTTCATTTTTCTCCATATTATAAATAGC
>JABMPH010000027.1 GCA_013203805.1 Bacteroidota bacterium
AGGTACGAGTGAAGCAATCTCATCGGTGGTAGGTTTATAGAGATTGCTTCACGTTGTTCGCAATGATAGCCCGCTGCCCTTTACTATTTGACATTGATCCGTCCGGTCAGGCGGGGATCCTAAGCGAAGTCGAAGGATCTCATGTTTATATTACCTTACCTTGGAGCGAAATTTAATATAATCACTATGATACCCTGTCCACTTGCTTCGGGGAGCTTCATTTAAAAAAATTTGTACATTTACCACCCAATCAAAATCAATATTCATGCGAAAATTATTAATATTAACTATTGCTATACTGTCCTTTTCTATAACCAACGGTAATGCTCAGATAAGTAAAAAATTATTCTTTGTATTCTTAAACACAAATCCTGATAAAGAAAAAATAAGTGACTTGGAAGCTGAGAAGCTTCAATCCGCCCATTTAGAAAATATTGGTAAACTTAATAAAGAGGGAAAACTACTAGCTGCAGGACCCTTTGACGGAGGAGGTGGAATGTTTGTTCTGCATGCCGATGATATGACTCAAGCTAACAGCTATCTGGAATCCGATCCCGCAATTGCAGCCAAAAGATTTATCATCGAAATATTTCCTTTCAATATCTATAATGGTAGAATTTGTGGAGCATCAGAGCCTTATGAAATGGTTAGCTATCAATTGGTTCGACTTCACACAAACAAGGCAGATCCTGATGCCTTAGGGCAAGCCCTTCTTGATAATAGATTAACTATGGCCGACCTTCAATATAAGACTAAACAACTTATTGTTCATGGAAAGTTTGGCGATGATAATGATGGAGTACTTATACTAAATGTTTCAAATCCAAAAGAAGCAGATGATATTCTTAGTACCCATCCAGCTGTAATTGATGGTCAAATTACTTACGAAACAAAAACCCTGTGGATTGCCAAGGGTACTTTTTGTGAAGAGTAATATTGATCTAAGCAAATAAAGTAAACACATTTTTAACAACTGAAAAAAGAAAAAAATGGAAGATAAAAAAACAAAAATCCCAAAGTGGTATTGGATAGTGGCAGTATTTGTTTTACTATGGAATTTGATGGGCGTTGGTTCATTTTATATACATACTTTTATCACCGATGAAGCCATGCAAGCATTACCCATTGCAGAACAAGATCTTTACAACAGTTATCCGCTTTGGACAAAAATAGTATTTGCAATTGCTGTTTTTGGAGGAGCAATTGGCTCTATTGGATTGGTTATAAAGAAAAAATGGGCAAAATCTGCTTTTATTATTTCTCTGTTAGTAATAATCCCCCAAATGATACATGACCTTTTTTTTACAAACGCAAGAGATGTTTATGGCCCAGTCTCAGTAGTTATGCCTATAATGGTAATTGTTATAGGTGTTTTATTGGTATGGTTTTCTGCTTTCGGGATTAAGAAAGGCTGGCTGAAATAACAAACGGCAAACAATGGCAGTTTAGCAAATTATAATTCGCCAAACATTGAAGATTACTTGCACATAGGTTGTAACCAATCCACAAGTTCCTGAACCAGCTCATTATAATTATACAGTTTCTCAGCTCGTGCCCTGCAAGAAACAGCCATTTGTCTTCTTAAACCTGAATTTTGAAGCAAGTAATTTATTTTTTTACCAAGTGATTCAGGGTTTCGTTCAGTTAAAATTCCTTCAGTGGAAGTAACAATCGATCCAACACCACCTCCTTTGTAAGCAACACAAGGAGTTCCACCGGCTAACGCTTCAGCATATATTATTCCAAAATGTTCTTTTTTCTCAGGTGCTGCCACAAGTAAAGTAGCTGCATTTATCAGTTTTGCCTTGTCTTCGGATGATACAAATCCAAGAAATTTACCTTTCTCACCAAGCTTTTTCTCCAATTCTTCCTGAAGTTCACCTGCGCCAATGAAAACTGATAATGCCAAATCAGAATACTCCGATGAAGCTTCTACAACATTTTGTGGGCCTTTCGACTTAGTTAATGCACCAGGACAAATAACATAGGTTTCCGGCAAATCAAACTTTTCTCTAATCCCTTCTATATTATCAGGCCTGAAATCTTCAAGATCAACTCCGCAAGGAAGAATTAGAAATTTATTGTTGGGAATATCGATGATAGGTTTAACAAGTATGTCTCTTACGTATTCAGTTGTAACCAAAACTCCTTTTGCCTCAATAATAGCATTTTTAATCATCCGCCAGTTGGCATCATCCCAAAGCTTTTCGTATCGTGGTTCAATACCAGTACCATGCACAAAAACAACATATGGTTTATTAATTTCCTTGGCGATATTGTGTACAGCAACACAACTTAAATTTGCATGATGGGCAATAAAAATATCCACATCATGAGCAATTTTTCTTAGTGCATTTTCATAGTCAACCAAATATTCCAGCATTTCTTCATGATTCATTCTTGCAACTTGCTTTTGCTTATCTCCCGCAGATGGAAGGTACTCATGAACTGGTATTATTTGAGTATGCAATTGTACATTAATATTTTCTGCACCTTTGATTTCATTATTATTACCTGGGTATAAAAAAAATACTTTGTGCCCCATTTTTATTAAGTGACGCACATGTTCACGTGCCACTTCCCCGCTACCTCGACCTTGATTTAATAATAAAATTGCAATATTCATTTGTATTTTTTTTGATAATATGAAAAGGTAAAAATAGAAATTATATGGTATTTAGAATGATTAAAAAAACCATTTTTCTTATACTTGCACTTATTTCTGAAGATCAAGTCATTTGATAAAAATATATCATGATAAAAAACCTAGTCCTAATTATTATATTAATATCCTCAGTTTCAGTATTTGCAACTGTACCTGACGATGAAAAAAATGCTGATACTTTATTTATTTTGAATGAGGGCGTTGCTGCTATAACTGCATTACCTGAAGGAGACCTAACTTTAAGTCAAAGAATAGATGAAGCATTTACACCTATTGTTAATGGATTAGGCATAGTACTATTTTGGGATCCATTTGCTGCTTTAGGCCTTCACGATCCAGTACTATATGACGAGCAAGGAAATGCTCTGTTAAACACCGATGGAACAAAACAGCAATCAAGCATACCATTGGTTGTAATTTGGCTAATTTTTGGAGCTGTCACTTTTACCATTGCTTTTAGGTTCATCAGTTTTAAAGGATTTAAACATGCCATATTACTTGTAAAAGGCGTTTACGATAACCCAAATCACAAAGGTGAAGTATCGCATTTTCAGGCGCTAACAACAGCATTATCAGCCACAGTTGGGTTAGGGAATATTGCTGGTGTGGCAGTTGCCATATCAATTGGAGGACCAGGCGCAACATTTTGGATGATTATAGCCGGATTACTTGGAATGTCATCAAAATTTGTTGAGTGTACACTCGGGGTTAAATACCGCCAGATAGATAAGTATGGTGTCGTATCGGGTGGACCAATGTACTATTTACGTGATGGTCTTAAAAAGAAGAACCTTAAATGGCTGGGAATTATACTTTCCTTTGTTTTTGCTATACTGGTTATTGGAGGTTCACTTGGAGGTGGCAATATGTTCCAGGCAAATCAGGCTTTTTCACAGTTAACTTATCTTGTCCCTAGTATTGAAAATCACGGAATGTGGTTTGGAGTAATACTAGCAATTCTAGTAGGTTTTGTTATTATTGGTGGAATTAAAAGCATTGCACGAGTTACTGACAAAATTGTTCCATTTATGGCTGCTATTTATGTAGTTGCTGCAACAATAATAATTGCGATGAACATTGAAAATACCGGAACTGCTTTTAGTTTAATATTTGATGGAGCATTTGGCGCTGATGCATTAAAAGGTGGAATAATAGGAGTATTAATTGTTGGGTTTCAACGTGCTGCTTTTTCCAATGAAGCTGGTGTGGGATCGGCAGCTATTGCTCACTCGGCAGTAAAAACCAACACACCAATTACCGAAGGTTTTGTTTCGTTACTTGAACCTTTTATTGATACTGTAGTGATCTGTACGATGACAGCCTTGGTTTTAATTTACACAGGAACATACGAAAACCCAATGGGATATGAAGGTGCACAGCTCACATCCTTGGCATTTTCAAAAGTATTCTCATGGTTTCCTTATGTATTGATGGTTGCTATTTTCCTTTTTGCATTCTCCACTATGATATCATGGTCATACTATGGACTTAAAGGATTCGACTATTTATTGGGTAATATATTCGAAAAGATATTTGGAAACAGACAAGTTGCAAAATACACTTATTTTGTAATTTTTCTTTGTTTCATTGTTATCGGAGCTGCCTCCAATTTAGGCGCAGTTATTGATTTTTCTGATATGATGATACTTGCCATGGCTTTCCCAAACATTATTGGACTGCTAATACTTACTC
>JABMPH010000324.1 GCA_013203805.1 Bacteroidota bacterium
CCGATTTTGTTTCCAGCATATTTGAGATTATAAAGAATAAAACACTGTTGCAAGATTAGACTCTCTTCTTTTTGTAGGACACCTTTTTATAGTAAATCATTAAGCTCATTCGCAAAATATATGTCTTGGCCTGCCTGTTGATATAAATCATATATCTGGTGCTCGCTCATATTACTAAATGTTTTCAGCGTTTTGATCAGTCGAATTTGATCTTCATTTAGACTACGCTTTATCTCCCGATCTGGAGAAAGATAAGTTGTATGCTCTCTGTCATCAGTAACCTGTAGAGCTCGCTTTTTGGTGCTACACGTAATGGTTGTATAATTGCGGGTGTCTAGTAATTCTTTTTGAATAAGCCTTTGGGCCGTAATAATAAACTTTTCAGAAGTTAATAACTTGTTGTTCTTATCTCTGGTTAGATACCCTTCATCTAAAAGCCGGGTAACTCTGGGATTATCCTGAGGCTCAACACAGTTCTCTGAGATTTTATTACCCAGGTTAAGATCATATCTGGTTAAATTAAGTTTATCGTTATGGTTCCCTAGCGCATTAGCAATATCCCGACGACTTTGCAAATCTTCAATTTTAATATATCCAGCAGCCTCGAGACGCTCTAGTCGGGTGTACATTGACTTGGTTAAAGGTTGCCCTCTGGAAATATAGCGGGTGGTTGATCTGTCCAGATTGGTTAATGCTTTCTTACCATTCTTATAAACTTGCCTGCCAAGAATCCCGCTTCCAGGTTTATGATCATGCTCGGCCTCTTTTTGAGAATCCTTCATCATTCTTTTTAATCCACTGTCTAGCAGACCTCAGGTAATTGATCGTTTATGAACATTTGAAATCGCAAATAAATTGTTACTTTTTTGATTAAGTTTGAAGACAATTTTCCGGTTGGAGCCATCGAGCAAAACAGGGTTGGTCTGGTTAACAACATCTAAAAATGACTCAACAATTTGGCGAACTTTAGTTTCATAAGAAATTGTGGGCAATAAGAGTACCGTAATCGAATCGTCGTTATTAACAAGGATTCCAGCACTTCTAGTTATATTCCTGAACAATACATGATCATCGCGATAATTATTGTATGATTCTTTAAATGGCTCTAATAGACGATAAAACATATTTCTGGCGATAATCTTGATAACATCGAGTAGCGCCTTATTTCTTGTGTCTAAACGATAATATTGTTCAGCAATGAGCGTTTCAAGTCGAGATACTTTTTTCTTTTCTTGTGAGATTTCTTCTTTAGTCTTTTTCAAGCGTAGCGTTAATTCAGCTATTTTTTCTTCGCGTTCTGAAGAATCTTTTTTCTTTGTATGTTCTTGTAATAGTAGTTTGCTAAGCTCTTGTTTAATGCCTTTATGATTTAATTCCTTGGCTTTATAGCTGCCACTGGTAATATCTTTGTCTTTTACGAGCTCCATTAATTTATAATAAGGAATACTCGAATAGCTGGTTATTTCATCAATCCCAAAATGTTTGATCAAATACTTGAAGTCATTTTCTTGAAGCCAGCGCTTAAACATCAGTCTAATTATTTCTTCCGCTGAACGATTGAGATCAGTCGCTAATATAGACACTTCTACTGTTACATTCTTGGGATTAGTTGCCCTCACTATTATTTGCCTCATCTGGCTATTTTTTGCCCATGGCTGATCAATATAACAGAACTCATATTTAAAAAGATCATGAGCATGGTTTCTGACACGAGTCATATTAAATGATCCGCCTATTTTCTCGGCGTTCCAAAGATTTCGTTTATATCCTTTTTCCCAAGTGATTAAATTAAGATACTTTCTTGCAATTAGATCTTTAAAAACATCTATACCAAAAATTCCCCGATCAATAATAAAGGTCATTACGTCTGTTTTTTCGCTTTTCATTATTTTACGAAATTCATCAATAACATCGACATAACGCTCACGCAAATCGTTGAAATTATCTAAATGCTTCACATATACCGGTTCCCCATCTGCCGTATGAATAAAATCCATGTTGATTATTTTGGCAATTCCATGTGAGCTACCACTCCAACCTTTTAAAATCTTTTGGATGCCAGTGTATTGTTTAGTATGAGGATCATAATAATAGTCTTTGCATTGATGGCACTCTACAAGATCTATGTTAAAGGCGAATAATTGCGCGACAACCTCTTCGGTAGCTAATTTCATCAAGTGAAATCGTTGATGTTTAAGGCTTTTGAGGAATGTCCCCAACATCGCTTTAATGCTGCCAGGATCAAGAAGTTTTGTCTGCTCGATGTTCACCATGCCTAACAATATACTCATTAACCATTGAATGACCAAGTTGGTTTTATCCTCAACGGTTTTTGATAATCGGTTGATAAGACAACTGAAAAGTAGTACCCCAGCATGGTTGCAAAAAAGGGACTGCCCTAATTCTGAAAAAGTTAGCGCGTACTTGCGATTGTCCTTTTTAATGTCATCTTCAATATTATTAATAATAACAACGGTTGCAGGATGTTTTGAGGCTTCTTCAATATTAGGCAATTCGCAAGAAGGCGCTAATTTCTCTAGCTCTTGGGCACTGCTTTTGATCGGCTTTTCTGGAGGCTTTTTAAGATCTGAAAATATCGGACGCAAAGTTTCTGCGCTAATAGTTTCATTGAATACCGATTTAATTTCAGCTTGAATTGTTTGGCTATAGCCGTAATGGGTATGATTATAAATATCTTGGAATCGAATACGAATAAATTCTTTTATTTCTTTGGTAACCTTTTGGGGCGCGCCAGGTCCAGCCAATACGCGGGAGATCGTATCCAGGTCATTGCTTTTAAGAGCATCACCCCATCGCTTCATCGTTGTATAACAAAGGCCAAAGGCCTCCGTTAAGCTCTTCTTTTTTATCCCTGAATTAAATAATCTACCCATCAATAGCTTAAAGGCAGGTTTAGTCTTATCATTAGGAACTATCTCAATGAGAGCCATTCCAAGATAAACATGTAATAAATCTCCTCGTTGATTAATTGTAAAGACAGGATTCTTTTTATCTAGGCCTAATATCCCTTGAATGCTTGGTTTATCGTCCATTTTTCCTCCATCTGAAACTACTTGTTTATCGTTTCATAATAGAGGCATTGCTCATATTAATAAGCAACAAAAACAGCGCGGCTAATACGCCTTATTTTTCTAACAGTATCTATTGAAAGCTTACAATATATTTAATATTTATCTGCGATTCTATTTTGTCAAAAAGGGGTAATTACCTGAGGTCTGGCTTATAGACTTTGTTAGTGATAATATTGTCGTAAGGGGGTATACGCTTGACTGAAGTGCCCTCCACATATAGCGTACTCCCTATTTGTTTGGTTTTCTAATTTTCTCATTTTTTACGGGCTCCAGACATACTGCTTGTTCGATTAACCGATAAAA
>JABMPH010000325.1 GCA_013203805.1 Bacteroidota bacterium
CCCGAAGATCATCCAATGATAAAGAAAGGAGTTGTTGCTTTTACAAAGCTTTACAATAAAGCTCCCGTAATTGACAAGTGGACATTTTCAACAAACGGAGTAGTTATAACAGGTATACACGGAATTCCAACCTTCGGTTTTGGGCCGGGAAATGAAATACTTGCCCATGCTCCCAACGAAAAGGTTGCCATAAATGATTTGGTCATTGCCTCAGCTTTTTATACAGCATTTGCTTATGAGTTTTGCGAAAAATAGTTTCTTGCAACGACGCCAAGCAAGAAAGGAAAATACAATTGAAAAAATTATTTTCTCGCAGAGGCGCAAAGCCGCAAAGGAAAATTATTTAATTATTAAAAACTATTATTTACATTAAATGTTTGACAAGAAAAAAAAGTTAAAAAAATAATAACAACTTTGCGGCTTCGCGTCTTTGCGAGAAATGCAATAAAATAATGACAGAGAACGAAATATCTAAAATAATAGTTAATACCTGCTACAATAGTCACATAGAGCTGGGGCCTGGATTATTTGAATCTGTTTATGAGGAAATATTATATTATGAGTTAATTAGCAAGGGAATAAAAGTTGAACGACAGAAAGCAATACCTGTAATTTGGAAAAACTTAGAAATGGGGATGGGGTTTAAAGCAGATCTAATTGTAGAAAACAAAGTAATCATAGAGCTCAAATCTGTTGAATACATTAGCCCTGTTCATCAAAAGCAACTCCTAACATATCTAAAACTAACTAAATTAAAATTGGGCCTTCTTATTAACTTTAATGAAAGACTTATTTAAAATGGAATAACCAGAATGGTAAATAATCTATAATGAAACTGTTGAAAAATATTTCTCGCAGAGGCACCAAGCCGCAAAGGAAAATTAATTAATAATATAAACCGGTAATAGCCTTGAATGTTTGACAGTAAAAGGAGTAAACTTATTACAATAAAATCTTTGCGGCTTCGCGACTTTGCGAGAAACAAATTAATAGCATGACAGAAAACAAAATAACCAGAACGGTAAATAATCTGTAAAAAAATATTTCTCACAGAGGCGTTAAGATGCTAAGAAAAGTCATAATTAATAAACCCTGCGGCTTTGCGAGAGATAAAAATTATAATCATGGATATAAAAACCAAAATAGAAATCCTAAAAAACCTAAAATCTAATCTTCATAAGAAGGACTTCCTGCTTACATGGGAAAAGAGTGAAGATGATCTGAAAGCAATACTTGAGATTGCTTCCATACTAAAACATATGCGAGAGGAAAATATTTCTCCTCGGGTTTTTGATACAGGCCTTGCAGTATCAATTTTTAGGGATAACTCAACGCGAACACGCTTTTCTTATGCATCAGCGGCAAACCTATTGGGACTAGTGGTTCAGGATATGGATGAAACAAAATCGCAGATAGCACATGGAGAAACAGTTAGGGAAACTGCAAATATGATTAGCTTCTTGACCGATTTCATCGGAATACGTGATGATATGTACCTTGGTGAAGGCAACAAATATATGCGTGAAGTTGCTTCAGCTTTGGATGAAGGATTTGAAAAAAACGTACTTCCATCTCGTCCGGGAATAGTAAATCTGCAATGCGATATGGATCATCCAACACAATCCATGGCCGACTTGCTTCACTTAAAAAATGAGTTTGGTTCACTTGAAAATCTAAGAGGTAAAAAAATTGTAATGAGTTGGGCATATTCTCCCAGTTACGGCAAACCAATGTCGGTGCCACAAGGAATTATTGCACTTATGACCAGATTTGGAATGAATGTTGAACTTGCTTATCCTGAGGGATATGATCTTATTCCTGAAATTGTTGAATTAGCAGGCACAAATGCAAAAAACAGTGGTGGATCATTTAAGGTAGGTCATGATATGTGTGAAGCCATGAAAGATGCAGATATAGTTTACCCCAAAAGCTGGGCTCCCTATCATATTATGGAACAGCGAACTAAACTTCTAAAAAATAAGGATTCACTTGAACTTACAAATTTGGAAAAAGAAGCACTAGTGAATAATGCTAAATTTAAAAACTGGGAATATACTGAAGAAAAAATGCAACTTACCAAAAATGGTGAGGCATTATATATGCATTGTCTTCCAGCTGATATTTCAGGAGTGTCGTGTAAAGAAGGTGAAGTAAGTGCAACTGTTTTCGAAAAATACAGAATCAACACCTATAATGAAGCAGGATACAAACCATATATTATTGCGGCTATGATGTTTGCAAATAAGTTTGAAAATCCGGCATTTGTTTTAGAAAATATTTTAAACAAGACTAATAGCAGGGTTACCTACTAATTGCCTTAAGTGCAGCAATTAAGTACTTTGGATTATGAGCAGAGTCGTACATTGGATGTACTTCTTTTCCTGTTTCAAATAATCCATAAACAGCCATTTGAGCAGTTCGCACGGAGTATTCTACTGTAAAAACACAATCCTTTGGTGCTTCGGCAAACTGCCCTAAGAATGCAAAATTTGTTGCTCCCTTCACTATAACATCTGGTCGGTCTCCTATGGTGCGTGGCATAAACAAACTATCAATAAAAGGCATTGCAACCGGAATACA
>JABMPH010000326.1 GCA_013203805.1 Bacteroidota bacterium
GCGGTGGTGCTTGAACATCTAATCTAAGTTTTAGTTGAAAGGTAAAATTAGTAATTATTAAATTCTTGATTAATTAATGCGACAGAACCGTTAATTCAAAGATTACTTTAGCAAAATAGCCACAGTATTAATCAAATCTTAATTAATTTCACTTTATGCCTAATAGTCATTGGGGTGACTCTATCACCCCGATGCTATCATTTTGGTATTATAATTATTTTTTTGTAACTTTTCTTAGTAATTGATTGAAAAATAATCGAATACGAGATTGTTCTTATGATTAAGTTTATGTTTAATACTGCAGTTTAAGTATGTTGTGTGGGTAAATGCAGTAGAATTATATGTTATGTGTAAGAAATATAGAATCCGGTAAATGATTTTTTTGAATAGAATTGATATAATTGTAAAATAAAAACATGAACAATTGTTTATAAACCTCCAATTTGGAGTATAAGAACAATGTACTATAAACGTTGTGCGTCATGCAATAACAATCGAAATAAGGTATTAACATCCAAAAAATCTAAACCAATAAAAATAATAACAAAAGAAAGGGGAAAAGCCATGATTAAATTAGCCATCGATAAAACAGGATCAATTAAATTGAAAAAAAAGCCATTTCAAAAATATTGGCTAGGGGTAATCATCAATTTCATTCACATTTTTCTTATTATTAATGCATCAGCAGCCGATATTCATGTTTCAACTAAAGATTGTACACCTGCTCCATGCACAACAACTGGAACCGGAAGTTTTGCAATAGCTTACGGACAAACTGTTAAATGGATATCACAACGCTCAGGTTCTGGTGGAGATGATTTTTACCTTTCTACAGTAGGACCTAATCATACTGATATTCCAATTAGTACCTCTCTTAATACAGGTGATGATTCAGGTGAATTTTTCCTAAATCCGGGTAACTATTTTATTGCAATTAATACAGGGAATATGGGAGATGGCACTTATTCTATCAAATATAATTTGGTAGCAGACTGTAACGTTTCTCCAACCAGCCATAATTTTGGCAGCCATAATGCAGGATCGGGTGGAGCCAGTAGAAATTTTACTATCTCACTTGCTGGCGATATGCTTGACGTACAAATTGCATCTATTAATGGTACTGATAATACACATTTTGTAATTTCAGGAGGAACAGGTACTACATTAAGAGAAGGTGGACCAACTTCGACCAATTTTACTGTAGATTTTGTACCTGGTACAACAGCTGGCACATTTTCATCGACCATCACTATTGTCAGTACTAATCCTGAGGTGACAGTACCTCCTAAAACCATAACCGTCTCTGGTACAACCATTGCACTAGAACCCGATATTGATTGTGTCAGTTCCAGCACTTATAGTCTAGATTATGTTACTAATCCAACAGGAACTTTTAGTAAATCATTTGAGAACGATGGAAATGCAGCATTAGTAATTAACTCAATTTCTCTTGGTTCAAATCCATCAGGTGTATTTTCATTTAATGGTGCCCCAAGTACGGCTAATTTATCGGCAGGTTTTAGTCGCTCAGTTTCAATACGTTTTACACCACCTGCATTTGAACAAACATATACTGGTAGCATTATAATTTCAAGTAACTCACCTGGAGAAACTACTAAAGAATGTTCTTTTACAGCACGGGCTCACCATCCAGAGCCGAATATGGCCGTCAGTGCAGTCCCCGATGGAGGAACAACAGTAAACTACAACGATGTAGAAATAGGCTTTACTTTTACAAAAGGAATAAAGGTAAGGAATACCGGTGATGCATCATTAACACTTACTCTTGATTTAGATGATCCTTTTGATCCAGATATATCACAGTGGTCTGAGATTAATGAACCTAATAGTGTTACGATACCGGTTGGTGGTGAAGAAACTTATCTTCAACGGTTCGCTCCATCTGTCGAAGGAACATATACATTTCAGATAGAAGCATTGGGCACTGGTGGTGGTGGAACCTACAATAGTACACAAATAATAACTCTAACGGGAAATGGTATAAGTCCGGTGCCGATGGACAATGCACTTGTTTTAGATCGTAGTTACAGTATGTCTGAAGCAGCTGGTTCACGTACTAAGATAGATGCTCTGCAGAAGGCAGCGCGTCTTTACTACGATTTGCTCAGACCTGATCCAGGAGATGGAACCGGTGACAAAATAGGGATGGTTAAATACAACCATGTTTCAGATTTTTATTTCGATCCGTTACAATTAAAAACTGCAACTATTGAACCAACCGTTCTTGATCTACTATCGGAAACAGCTATTACTGATGCTGCAAGACTAAAACCATCAGGAAGTACTTGCATCAGTTGTGGTATGACAGATGCTGCAAGTTTATTATTAGCATCACCTGATAGCCGTAAACAAGTTATGATTGTGATGACAGACGGCAAGGAAACAGCAGGACCAGGAGTTTCTACTGTGCTCGGAGGTATTGAAACTGATAATCCTGATTTGATGATTTATAGCTTGGGATTGGGTAATGATATTGATGCACCTGTTTTACAGGATATCACAAATGTAGTTAATGGTTATCATCAGGTGACAGAAAATCTTCTAGGTACCAATCACTTTGCACTAGAGGAATTTTACTTTAAAGTCTATACCAATGCCTCAGGCGCTGATCTTGTCGTAGATCCAACACACGCAATTGACTTCTCAAGTGGTATACCTGTTGAAGTTGACCGTGCGACTATAGTTTCTTCTGACAGATATGCTGTGTTTATGGTTCTAGATGATCCAGCTTTGCAAGGTTATTATAAACTTGAGTTTATTGATCCTCATGGAAATATACTAGATCCTACCAGTAGTGTCGGTGGTATACCTATCCAGGTACTTCAACGTAATGGGCATACGATTTATAAGATTATTTTCCCTGATATAAGTCAAGCTCATACCTATACAGGTGATTGGGTGTTGCGTCTGAGTCCGACTGGTGAATGGGAACCGGACAGTACAAAGCGAGGCCAATACTATAAACTTCACTATAACTATGATGTTCCAGGTGAGTGGATACATCCATACGAAGGAATAGTTCCAATTGGCTTCGGTGCAGCTGTTAAAAGCGACTACAAAATGGATGTAACTGCAACAGCCAATAAATACCAACCAGGTGCACAAGTATTACTCACCGCAAAACTAACCGATAGGGGTTGGCCAAGTGTAGGAGGTCATATCGATTTAACTACTACACGTCCTGATGATAGCCACACTACTTTTCAACTATATGATGACGGCACTCATGGTGATATACAAATCAACGATGGTACTTACTCAAACTACTATAATTATACAAACCTGGAAGGTAGCTACCGCTTCTTCTTTAATGGTCAAGGTGTTAATGAGCGCGGAGAATTAGTGCCCCGTCAGGCTACACGATATATAAGTTTAAGTGCTCCACCTGAAGATGATGGTTCGAACATTCCAACTCCTTGCATTCCATGTTGGGTAGAATGGCTTATGCTTTTAGTACTTTTATTAATGCTTATAATATTAATCAGATGTTGTTACAAAGTAGCTAAAAACCGTAGGGAATAATAGAATCAACACATAACAAAATTATTAACCTGAATTTTACACGCGGATCATGATTCTGAGTACGAAAACTATCCAGTGTAAAATCAGGTTATAATCAGCGTTATACTTTAAAGGAGTAAATACAATGGATTCTGATGAACTTCACTGGCGAATGTATAATGACCATGTAACACAAGCAAGGCAGCATGAAGACCAAAGAGAAAGAATGACAACATTAATAGTAGTCGTAGCTGCCGCAGCAATGGCATTTATTAGCCAAAATGGTCTTGAATATTATGATTTAGTTCTTTCATTGCCACTAATAATTCTAGGTGCTTTTGGTGCGCGATTTTCATTCAAGCATTACGAGAGAAATCGAATGCATGTAAAAATTGCAAGTGGATATCTACGTTCAATTGACAATGAAATATACAGCATACGCGAAGAGCAAGAAAAGCAACACAATGAAACATCAGTATCAAAACAGACAGACAAGTTAGCAAAAATAAAAAATAGCAATAATTTCAATAAACCATGAATATTAGAATTATGAGTAAAACGTCAAATGTGATTATTTAAGAGATAATCGAACACATTAATGGTTGTACTGGGAAATACTATTCTGACTACTACGCTGGAATTAGCAAAGATGCCAGAAATAGATTGTTCGACGAACATAATGTGATCGAACAAACTGGATGTTGGATTTAACCCTTGATTCGCATTAATTATTAAATTCTTGCTTAAATAATACGACAGAACGTTCTTTTTTCTTGATGATAAGTTTCTTTTCTTTCCATTCATGACCGTATGAATCACCTTCTTTAAGAACAGAAAGTATTAATGAAATTGAGGAGGCTCCCATAATTTCTCTTGAAACACTATTGGGTTTTATGTTATAAAACATATAGCTCATCTACATGTAAATAAATTTATTAGCTTTAGCATTAAATTAATAAAATTCTTCATTAATCAGAAAATGATAATATGGAGACATATTTAATTGGAAATGTTCTTAATAAAGCAGGTCAAAATTATGATGAATTAAGTAAATAAAGGCCGTTGGAAATTGGTGGCATTGTTTTGATAGTACATAGATAATAGAATCCAATGAGTGTGAAATAAAAAGATACAGGATTGAAAAAGATTACGAGGACTTTAGAAATTGGACCAGTAATACTTTCAGGGATTGAAAAGGTAATAGGAGAATCTCAAAGAAGGCGGAAATTAAATTTAGTAATTATTATCAAATTCACATTATAGAATTTCTTGGGGAATAAATAATTAAAAAAAGAAAAAACCTTAAGTATGAATTATAAATAACCCATAATGCCTCAATACATTCAAAGTAATGAAATTTCTTTTACTCAACGATTTACAAATCACCTAATGCTTAATACGAGTTTTATGGATAACCTCGGGCTTATGCACGGGAAAATGGGTATTGCTATTTATTTCTACCATTTGGCACGACTAACAAAAAATAAAAAACATGAAGATTTTGCAGGTGAACTAATTGATGAAATTTATGAAGAAATCAGTATCAATCCTCGAACCAATTTTGAAAACGGATTTGCTGGTATTGGTTGGGGAATTGAATACTTGGTTCAGAATGGTTTTATTGATGCCGATACTGATGAAGTTTTAGAGGAATTTGACAATCTTTTATTTAACAAATTAATATACAGAACACCAATAGAAATTGGATTGTTAAATGGGGTTGTTGGCATAGGGGTATATTTTCTTGACGTATCCAAAATCCAGCCTCCAACGATAAAAATATATCAACCATAACAAATAAAGAAATCCTAATCCATTTGATTGATGAACTGGACAAGAGAACTCAAAATGTAGATAAAATAGTAAAAGAAATTTACTACGTTGATTGCACAATACAAAAGAAGCAGGGAAACATTCCAGAACAACAGCAAACAACAAACAGCAAACAACAAACTTTTGATATAACATGGGACTTCCCGTTATTAATTTGGCTTCTTGTTGAATTATACAAACAAAACATTTTCAATTTTAAAGTTGCAAATATAATTAAACGGCTGATAGAGCCATTGAAAATAGAGAACAACCTACCCAAACTACAAAGTAACCGGTTATTATTAGCCCTTACACTAACAAAACTATATCAAACTCTTAAAACGTCATACGCTAAACCACATGAAACACCAAACACAGAACTAATTAAAACAATATCAAACAAACTTTTATTTGAACTTAAACGCAAAACCATAGAATCCGAACTTGTACCAAACAATATTTCTATAAAAAATGGCACTTCTGGAATAGCATGGATTTACAGAAATCTATTTGATCTTTTATCAAATAACAAATATCAAACCGAAATGGAATATTGGCTAAATCAAAGTTCTTTGTCCAAAAACGAAACCAATAACTTTTCAAACTTTGAAAATACGTTAAAAAACAAAAAAACTGCATTTGGAATTTTGGAAGGGGTAATTGGTTCAATCTTAATAAGACTCTAAAATGCAAAAAACAAATTGGCTAATACTTGCGACTAAAGACCGTGGCATCGATTATGGTGTTGGGACATTCATCAAACAATTATCACAGGGCTTAGTAAAAAAAAAGAGTATCAATGTTTTTATCCTTGAAATTGGCTGTTCCAATTCCAAAATTTTCAATATCAAAAGGCATGAAGGAATTACTTTTTTCGAAATCCCATCAGTTGAAAGAACAGATGGCATTGATTCAACAAAAAACCAAAATAAAATTGCTCAATGTATTGCCCGGGTTGTCCTTCAGTATATTCCTGAACATATAGCCACCATCGTTCACATGAACTTCATCTTTCAATATTTTATAGCATTAGAATTTAAAAAGGTTTTAAATTGCCATGTAATCTTTACGCAACATGTTTTTCTCCTGGAAGAAAAAACTACTACAAAGTTTTTTGATACTGAGTTTGAAACCTATAAAATGGTTGATCATATTGCTACCGTGACTCGGCATGGTAAAGATCATTTAATAAATAAGGGTGTTAATGAAAATAAAATTGAAGTAATATACAACGGAATAGATCCTAGGCATTTTGAACTTAAACAGTACGAATATATAAAGGTAAAATACGGCTTTTTCAAAAATGAAAAAATAATCTTTTATAGCGGACGAATAGATCCAATAAAAGGTTTAAACTATTTATCATCGGCTTTTATTTTGCTTTTGAAAAAATATCCCGATTGCCGTCTGGTTATTGCCGGAAATGGAAATTTTGAATCCTTGATAAAATCAACTAAATATTTTTCTGCAAATATTAGTTTTTTAGGATTTATTCCATTCGAGGATGTGGTTGCTCTTTACAAGGTTTCTGATATTGGTGTGATTCCATCTTTAGAAGAACACTGTAGCTATGTGGCCCTCGAAATGCTTCATTGTGGTTTGCCTGTGGTTGCATCGAAGCTTGGGGGCCTAAAAGAGATTTTCATTCATAATAAAAATGCTCTGCTTGTAGATACAGAACCCAACCAATCAAACATTTATGGCATTTCTCCTTTAGTTGATCAGTTAGCAAATAAAATGTACGAATTATTAGATGATGATAAGTTAAGAATCAAATTTTCAAAAAATGCTATTATCAGAGCAAATAAGGAATTTACACTGAACAGGATGATAGATAATTACATAACAATTATAACTAATTTTAATTAAAATGGCTGAAATTGACAATACAGTTTTTGTTTTACAAAAAGCGATTAAAAAATTCAAAATTAAAGTTTCAAACTCTACGATTAAAGAATTTTTGATGGCACACCCCTATTATCCGACGTTAAAAAGTGTGTGTGATGCACTTAAAAAATGGAATGTTGAATATTACCCTTTAAAATTGGGAAATGATGAAATTAAAGCATTAGGCAGACCATTTATTGCCCATTTAGATATTTTAGGCGGGCAATTAATTTTTATTGAAGAAATAAAAAACGGCATTGTAGTTTTTTATGAGAACAAGAATGAAAAATTAGTCGATTCATTTGATAATTTAGCGGGAAAAATTTCAGGTGCAGTAATTGTATTGGAGGGCAATAAACATTCGGGTGAAAAAGAATATACTCTTAACAGACAAAACGAAATACTAAACAAATCACTTTTACCATTTGGTATTTTAGCTGTTTTATTCTTTACTTTTTCGATTTTTTTCTTTAATAACAATTTTAACATTCAATATAACTATACTTTTGGGGGACTAGTAGTTACAAAATTAGCTGGGCTTACTGCATCATTATTATTAATTTTACACGAATTAAAAGTAAATAATCCCCTAGCAGATAAAATTTGTAGTTTCACTTTAAAAACAGATTGTGATTCTGTTTTATCTTCTAGTGCCTCCAAAGTGTTTGGCTGGTTAAACTGGGCCGATGCAGGACTTATTTATTTTGCCGGCACAATTATTTATTTATTAGGTTCCATTGAAAAATCGTCATTTGGAATTCTTTTCATCTTAAGTTTTGTCTCATTACCATACCCTGTGTTTTCAATTTATTACCAATCAGTTAAACTAAAAAAGTGGTGTCCCTTTTGCCTTATAGTGCAATTAGTTTTAATTGCTGAATTTGTATTATTATTCCCGGTATTAAAAATAATAACTATTTCAGAAAAGGATATACTTTTATTTTTTGTATCGTTTCTTTTACCTGCCGCTATTTGGTTAATTTACAACCGTTACTATTATAAATCAGAAAAATTGACAGAAGATCACAATGCGTTAAATCAATTTAAACGTAACCCTGATATTTTTCGATTCCTGATCCAAAAAAATGGTTACATTAATTTTACTGAAGACAAAAGTAGTATAGTAGTTGGTAATCCTGAAGCCCCTATTACACTCACTGCATTCTTAAGTTTATATTGCAATCCCTGTGCAAAAGCATTTAAACAGCTTAAATTTCTTTTACACAATTGCCCATCTGAAGTAAAAATAAAATTCATTTTTTCGGTTTATAACGATGAAGAGTCTCAAAAGTTGATTAACCTGTTGTATTACCTGTACAAAGAAAAAGGTCAAGAATCGGCACTAACTTTTTTAGACAATTGGTACTCAAATGTAAATCGAATAAGTAACAAATTTATAAATAATAAATTAATACTAAAGCAATATAATATTGCCCAACAAATTAAAGAAAAGAATAATGCGCTTTTTAAAAAATATCAAATTCTTGGTACACCTACGGTTTATGTAAACGGATATAAATTCCCTGACTTTTATGATTATAATGATATTGAAAATTATACTGATGAAATTAAACTTTTAAACCAGGAAAGTAAAAGGCAGGAAGCTTGTGCCAATTGCGATTAGCCGCTTCCTGCCTGGCTCTTTCTCTTAACAAGAAAGGAGAAAAATGGTAAAGATAACAATTTAGCCTGATAAGGTTGCCAACCTTGATTGTATGAGGTTTGTTAACCCAAACACAAGTTTTTTAATTTAAAATTTTTAAAAATGAAAAAATTAAGTAAATTATTTATTGATTCTAAAAAGGAAATAAAAAAGGAAGAGTTAGTATTACTTCGGGGTGGTTATGATGGATGCCCTTTTTGCAGGTGCTATTATGATATTTTATTGGAGATTTATGCTGGTTCTATTGAGAGTATGTCAAGCGCTTATGAATGCGCGTCAGCATGTACTGTACTATACGGAAATCCGTATTCCACTTGTTAGGATTTCATGGTTAAATTATTTATTGAGAAGGAACTTCTGTATTTTAACCATTTGAACTAATTCACATGTGGAATATAATTCCACATGTGAATTTATAAACAGATAAAAATTATTGAAAAAATAAAAGAGCAGGTCAGTTATAATAATTATAAAAACCTGTAAGAAAATAAAGACTTCGTGCGAAAGTTTCCACACTTCAAACAACTTGATTCCATTGATTGCGGCCCCACTTGCCTGCGTATGGTAGCAAAGTATTATGGTAAAAGTTATAGCCTACAATACTTAAGAAGCCACTCTTTCATTACTAGGGAAGGAGTCTCCCTGCTTGGAACAAGCGAAGCTGCCGAAGAAATCGGATTCCGCACCAAAGGTTACAGGTTAACTTGGGAAGAATTATGTGATGATGTTGCTCTACCGTGCATTGTCCATTGGAAACAACGTCACTTTGTAGTAGTTTATAAAATAAAATCACCCTTGTCCGCAAAAAAACGGACATTCCCCTTCATAGAAAAGAGGAATGGAAAAAATGATAAAAAGGTTATTTACATTGCTGATCCTTCCATTGGGTTGCTCACATATACCAAAGAAGAGTTCCTTAAATGCTGGATTAGCACCAAAACTGAAGAGAAAAACGAAGGAGCTGCATTATTACTGGAGCCTACCCCCGATTTTTATAAACATGAAGACGGTGACAAAGGCAAATTAAAATTTATATACCTTTTCGGTTACCTTCGTCCATATAACAAGTATATCATACAATTAGGATTAGGAATGCTAACAGGGAGTGTTATTAGCATGATTTTCCCTTTCCTTACTCAGTCGGTTGTAGATTATGGGATCAGCAATAACGACTTGGCATTTATAGCTATGGTGCTAGTGGCACAAATGGTTTTAACATTTGGTCAAATAGCCAATGGGCTTATCCGAAGCTGGATAATGTTACATATAACAACCCGTATCAGTATTTCTCTAATCACTGACTTCCTGATAAAACTCATGAAATTGCCCATCGCCTTTTTCGATATTAAAATGATTGGCGATGTGATGCAACGAATACAAGACCATAATCGCATTCAGTCGTTCCTTACCAAATCACTCATCGATATAGTTTTTGCAGTTCTTACATTGGTCATTTACACATTTATAATGGCAACATACAATGTGGGTATCCTTGGCATATTTTTTATCGGCAGTGTGTTGTATATTGGGTGGGTACTTTTATTCCTGAAAAAAAGGAGAGAGATCGATTATAAACGTTTCCAGCAATCGTCGGCAAACAATAACAATATCGTACAACTGGTAAATGGAATGCAGGAAATAAAATTAAATGCCTGCGAAAAACAAAAACGTTGGGAATGGGAAAGTATACAAGCCAGGCTCTACAATATTAGCATAAAAGGATTGGCTTTAAGTCAAATCCAGCAACTTGGAGCTACCTTTATTAATCAGGCTAAAGACCTGTTTATCTCCTTCCTTGTCGCTAAAGCAGTGGTTGCCGGCGACATGACCCTTGGGATGATGATGGCGGTACAATATATTATTGGGCAATTAAATGCTCCAATCCAACAATTTATTGGTTTTACCCAGGAAGCACAGGATGCAAAAATAAGCCTTGAACGGTTGGCTGAAATCCATAACAGAGAAGACGAAGAAAAACCGGGGGACAACAAAATACAAAATATACCCTGTAATGCTGATATTGAAATAAAAAATGTTATGTTCCAGTACGAGGGTCCACATTCAGAAAAGGTGTTAAAGAACATCAAACTAAAAATACCGGCAAACAAGTTAACGGCTATTGTTGGTACTAGTGGAAGTGGAAAAACAACTTTAATTAAGTTACTACTGGGTTTCTACGAACCATCTAAGGGTAAAATAAAGCTTGACGGAATAGAAATGAAAAAGTACAGCGAATCGAATTGGCGTCGACGTTGTGGAGTAGTCATGCAGGAGGGTTTTATTTTTTCTGATACAATTGCCAACAACATTGGGGTAATTGACGAAATACCCGATCCTGAAAAAATAGCACAGACGGTAATAACAGCAAATATCAAAGAATTTATTGAATCGCTGCCTTTAAGGTATAACACAAGAATTGGAAGCCAGGGGCACGGCCTCAGTACTGGACAGAAACAACGAATTCTTATTGCACGTGCTGTGTACAAAAATCCTGATTATATCTTTTTAGATGAGGCAACTAATGCTTTGGATACTAAAAACGAACGGGTAATTATGGAAAACCTTGACCGTTTTTTTAAGGGTCGAACTGTAGTAGTGGTTGCTCATCGCTTAAGTACGGTAAAAAAAGCCGACCAGATTGTTGTTCTCGAAAAAGGAGTGATTGTTGAGATTGGTACACACAAAGAGTTGATAGCTCGAAAAGGAGGGTATTTAAATTTGGTTAAAGATCAATTAGAATTAGGGGATTAAAAAATACAGCTCTGTAAAATATATGAAATTACATCAATGTCTAAAAAACATAATATAGAAATACACAATGAGGAAGTCAGGGAAATCATGAAAGAAATCCCGGGCAGGCTAATACGTTGGGGATTAACCATCATCTTCCTGATTTTTTCTTCTATAATAATCGGAAGTTATTTTTTTAAATTCAAAGAGATCGTATCTGTTCCAATAATAATTACAACAACCAATCCACCAGCCTCCTTAATTAGTAAAGCATCGGGAAGAATTGCGCAATGGTTTGTATCTGATGGGCAAAAAGTAAAAAAAGGAGATAATATAGCCTTGATAAAAAACTCAACCAGCCTGGAAGATTTGGTTCAGGCAGAAAAAATCATACTCTTTTTGGACTCCACTGGTATATTTAACAACCTGGATAAATTAGTAATACCCGAAAAACTTAAGCTGGGTGAAATACAGGATCAATTTAATCAATTTTATAAAAACTGGAGAAACTATAAAGATTATATGGAAACTAACTTTATTATTCAGAAAATTGAATTGCTCCAACAACAGATTGTTAAACAACAACAGTTTTACAAGCTATCAGTTGATCAAAAAGGAATGATAAAACAGGAACTTGGCATAGTGCAAAAAAGCTTCAAGCGTTATCAAAATCTACTTATAAAAGGTGGTATTTCAGAATCCCAACTCGAAGAAGCTAGGGTACGTGTTATCCAGTCGGAAAGAGGATACATCAATTGTATTGCGTCATTAAAGTCGACCGAATTAAATATGATAAATCAAAAACGTTCGATGCTTGATTTAAATGAACAACATTATAATAGTATTGAACAATTTGAATTAAATATTTCAGATAACATTCTAACATTAAAAAATCAATTTAATAACTGGAGAGATAAATATTTGCTATCGAGTCCAATAAATGGAACTCTTACTCTTACTACCTTTTGGAGCGAAAATCAGGTTGTATCTGTGGGGAAAAGAATAGCAACAATTATACCCACTGATAGCTCCGCAATAGTTTGTAGGGCGAAAGTACCATCAACAGGTATTGGGAAAATAGAAATTGGACAAAATGTTAATATTAAACTTTCTGGTTACCCATACATGGTGCATGGTATGCTAACCGGAAAAATCCATACTGGATATGCAACAAAAAGCTGGACGATTAGTTAAGCTATGCTGCGATTTTTTGATTCATATTTAAAATTTCAAATTCTTCAATTGTTTTATACCCCAAAGCTGAATGTCTTCTTTTTCGATTATACCA
>JABMPH010000327.1 GCA_013203805.1 Bacteroidota bacterium
AATGAATTGTTCCCGAGGCAATTTCAGAAAATTCAAATTCTTTCGGTTCAACAGAAATAGATTTTTCCTCTTTTTGAAGAGAGATTTCAGTTCGGTTTTTACAGTTAAATAAAAATCCGACTAAAAGAATGCTAATTATTAACTTCCATTTCATCCGTTTATAATTTTATATTTTTAATTGCAACGTATGGAACTTACCATAATTCTATAATCATTGTTTTTTGTGTTTAATAATTCTAAAATCATTGACGTTTCATAATCGAAATTTTATAAAGTTAAATAGTTGAACAATATGCATTATAGAAAATCAGGGAGCCATTGCTCCCTGAGATTTCTAACTAACCAAACTAAAACTAATCTATGAAAATAGTAGATCAAAGTCATCAAAAATTTAATTTATGAATAATTAAAATTAATATAAAAAGTCAACTTAGATGGTGTAATAATCTTTCACCAATTAGTACAGAATTGGATATTAAAGTAATAATCATACATAATAGGGGTAAATTTCTTTCTTATAAATAAGTAGTTGAATTATACCATTAATAAAAGTTGTTATTTTATTGTATAGAAGTTGTGTCGTTTATAGTATTTTAAATTACCCGTTCTATGAATAAGATCGTAAAAACAGGAGAGTCATTTCCGATAAATATTTAAACAAGAACTGGGAATTTCCCCAGGGAAATATGTACTAAAGATAAAAATGGATAAAGTATGCCAGTTTTTAGGTGAACGAAATATAAGTATACAGGAAGTTGGTTTTGCGACTGGTTATGACGATATCGCCCACTTTTACAGGGCTTTTAAAAATTATACCAAAATGACTCCAAAAGAATATCGAAGGAAATATTTTCCAATTGGCTAAACCAGATAAAATTTATTGCCATTACTAAATTGTAACCAAAACTCAGGTTAATACTTTCCTGATTTAACCACTCTTGTATTGTATTTAGAAATATAGTTCTGATGAACTGAGTCAGACGGATAATATTCATTTTCACCAGGAGGATAGCTTCCCATTTCATGGAAAGGGAGTGGCAATACTGTTTTACCCGATGCAGTATTAAGGTCCCCATCTTTTACCCATCCAACGCTTTGGATCATAAAATCCCTTTTCCAACCTTTTGGCAAATCTGGCAATGTATTAGCATCAAATTTAATGGATGTTTCATCACCTGCGTTGGAAATAATGTATTTATCATCAGCTTCAGTAAGAAGAGGCAGTACATCTCCATATCGGGTATAATATCCCTCAAGGTCGATCCATTTTGGTTCCTTCGACACATCTGAATAATCAAACCAATGAGGTCCATAACGTCCTCCCTTTCTGAAACTACGGGAAAATCCTCTGTAATGGATATCAGCATATACCGGTTTCATTTCGGTTGACTTGATGGGAGCTGTGGAATTACAAGGAGAATAGAAAATTTGATCCCAGTACAATTCCATATTTGTACGAATACGAATGCGATGGTCGTCGGAAATAAACTTGCCTGTTAAGTTGACTATTACTGTTTTATCTTTTCCCATGGGGAATCCAAACCGATCAACAACAGTTTCCCATTGACCATTTTTATTGATTACTTCTATTGAAGGCGAAGCAACATTTATGGAAGACGATTGTGAAAGTGCAACATTTATACTAGCATCTGTGGGGAAGATCCAACCTGTTAGAAACAGATAAAAGTCTTCTAACGGATTTACCTTCCCAAAATCCAGAATCAGGTCTTTCATTTCAGTTATGCCCTGATATTTTTCCAACTGAAAATTGGCGATATACTTATCATCTTTTTCCAAAATCAGAGGAAGTATGTCTGTTCCATTATGGTCAACTGCTGAAACAGGAACCTGTTTACCGTTAACAGTGTAAATTTTATATTCGGGGAAAGGAGGAGGTGAAAATTCTTCATCAACAAAAACTTCTATTGAATCAGGATGGTCAACGGCCATTAATCTGACTTTATCAAAATAAATGGTTTCCCATAATTCCGATGTTATTTGAATGGAGTAGAATCCGTTTTTTTCTTTCAGATTTTCACCTGGTATTTTAATATAATCATCTGATGCATCAGCGAAACCATAGGTTGTGGTGCCTCCCATAATACCAAGCGGCATTCCGAGAGCGCTTCTCCACATTATATCTTTTACAAAGACATATTCTTCCCCATTCCATGTATACAAGAAAGGGCATGATCCTTTTAGTATTTGTTTCTCAATGAGGTACTGATCGGAAACGGGGAAAAATATATTTTGTGGGACTCCATTTGTCCATGTAATGCGTATCACATCAGCCTTTTCGCGGAAACCAATTCCAAAATGAATATTGGGTTCGTTTACAACTTTTGTTTGATACAAGTCTCCTGCCCTGATTTCTACTTTTGCACCAATACCATAATAATTGTTTTTTGCACTTCCTGTTCGCAATCCCACCAATTTCATATTAACAAAGTGGTTAACATTTCCACCATCGTTCCGCAGTAAACGGACACCACCATTCAATCCCGCAACAACAATATCTTCATCACCATCCTCATTATAATCAAGAATTGCAATTTGCTTTCCTGATTTTAAATCTTGCGGTAATAAATATGAAACATCATTAAAATTCCCATCTCCTTCATTGTGAAATAAAAATACCCCCTTACCCTCTTTTTTTGTTGATTCTCCAACTACAAAAAGATCAAGGAATCCATCATTATCGAAATCTAAAAATGAGGTGTCATATCCTTTCAAGTTTTGAAGAATAAGGAAAATTTCTTCTGATTTATCAGCTTTTTCAAATTTACCGTTACCTTGATTATTGTATAAAATATGACCTCCACCATTAAAT
>JABMPH010000328.1 GCA_013203805.1 Bacteroidota bacterium
CTGCTTGAAAAAGGGTTTATCAGGAACGACTAAATAAATATATCTTATACTGTATTGCTCAATAGTCTACTGAATTTATCATAAATAAACAAATTAAAACAAAGAACAGTTTAATAATGTGTTTTGTTTGAATCAATAATTAATCAATAATTATTCTTTCTAAGACAGATACCCTTTCATTTTTAACTGCCAAAAAATTAGCCATATTATATTTATTTTCCTCCCAAGGAGTGTAATTAAAATGTTTTAGTCCCTTAGGTTTTATAATGAATATTTTATAATTATAACAATGAAAATAATCAACAATATCGTATAGAAATACATGTGCAGCTCTTGCTGCGTGACCGAATTCAAATTGAATAAAATCAATTTGCCCGGCTTCCAACATCCTTGCACTACCCTTAAATACAGCTAGTTCATTACCCTCAACATCACACTTAATGAAATTTATATGCTTTATTCCTTTTTCATTACATATGTTGTCTAAAGTTCTTGCCTTTACGCTATATATTATTGTTTTAGATTCATACCCAATATTATGCATATCGTGAATTGAATCAGATCCCGCTAACTCCAAATCTGTATGTTCATAAAAATCGACGACACGTTCAGCGCTAGAAAGTGCATAAGGAATAATATTTATATCGTGCCTATTAGAAGTGTTTTTTTGCAAAATTTCTAAATTCCGAAGTCCTGGTTCAAAGGCGTATATCAATTGGTTTTTTAATTCAGGAATCATAGCAATATAATCTCCATGATTTGCCCCAATATCAAAAATAACATCAGATAGATTGTGTATTATCAGATATTCTAATATTTTTTTTTCACCATTTTTACTCATATCTTCATTACAATCATTGTCAGAATATTTGATGATTAATCTTGATAGTGTAACGAAATAGTGGCTCTTTGAGAGAAGTATACTGAAATAATTTGCTAATATATTTTTCATTGTTCTTGAGATTTTATTTTGATTATTTTTCATAAAATTAAGCCTATAAATTTTAATTCCTTATATTTTTAATAATTCGTTTACTTAATTTTTTTTGAAACATATGCAAAATGCATGATTGCTGATGAGGCTGCTGCAATACATAAAGCAAATGCAGCACCATACAAACTTAAAGTTGGAACGAGTAAAAAACATAAAATAACGGCTATAAAGCTTGAAATAATGTGAAATATCAGACTAATATGTGTTACTTCAAAATGAGCCATAAAATTTTGATAAAGTTGTGACAATGCATAGAAAATAGAGCCTAATAATATAATTGGCAACAAGAATGTCACGGTAGTATAACTTTTATTAATAATTCCGAATGAGATCAAGAAATAAGTAAGTATTACAATACCTACGCTTATAAGAGTATATATTCCCATTAGCAGTAATGCAATCTTATTCACCCGTTTTAAATTCAATTTATGGTCTTTTTCTTTAAAAAAAATTGGTGCATAAATACTCTGAAACGAAGTCATGGATAGTGGAATAATGCTGCTAAGGGCTAATCCAAGATTGTAAACCCCGATGACCTGAAAGCTATCGTATTTTTCTAAAAAAAAACGGTCGCTTAAGCTATACAGCATACCAACAAATGATCCGAGCATAATTGGAATACCAATTTTAAAAGCTCTTCTGAGAAGATCAATCCGGAACTTAGGAACCATTTTTCGAACAAAAAAATATCCAAATGCAAAAAATAAAATTGCTTCAATGTACAGTGCGTATTTTAAACGTGTTAATACTGCGTCAGTCTTAAAAAAATATAAAATAAGTAGGACAGTAGAATTTACAAATACCAATTTTAATATATTGTATAATTTTACATTTCGTAAATTTTCTGTTGTTAAAAAATAGCTGTATAACATTAAAGCAATTATTGCAACTATAATGGCGCCAAGAATATAAACCCGATAAGCTAAATAATTTATGTCTTGCTTAAATAGAAAACTTATAACTAAAATGTCGAGATTAAAAAAGTACAGAACACTAAATACCACCAATAAAATTGCAACTAAAGAGATATTTAAAGTAAACAAAAAGGATCCTTTTTCTTTCTCACCCTTTAGATCATGATACATTTTTATTTGTGGAACATAAAGTCCAAAACCTAAAAAGAGAGCAAAGGATGAAATAATAGAAACTAAATAACCATAAAGTCCATATTCCTCTTTAGTCATGAGGTTGAGGTATATGGGCAATAGCAAAAACCCAGAGGCTCTAACCAATACATCAATAC
>JABMPH010000329.1 GCA_013203805.1 Bacteroidota bacterium
TTAATCGAAAGTGCAACACCTCCGGTGTTGGATGCTCGACGCATACGAAATACCACGGGTGGGACCGTGGCTAATCAAATATAACCACGCTGTGGTTAGGATTATTCAAGAGCACATTGGATTAGCCACGGGATTCACCCGTCCCGTTTGTCCCGATAATCGGGATTGACGTTTAAGCCCTTCCTAGCTCTGCCGAGTGCCTCCGCCGAAGGCTTCGGCCGCCGGCGGAAGCTACGCGAAAGCCCTTCAGGCTTAAGGAAACAATATGGTCAGCATAAGAATCACCACTATTCTAAGTTATTTAAATGCGTTGACCCTGGCCTTGTAAAATTATGGTTAGAAAGAAGATTGAGTTCTTAATTAAGATTTACTCTTTATCCAAAAGACATTATTGCCTTCTGGATAAAAAGTTTTATTGGCCTATCCCAATAAAAAGCCCTTTTACAGATTATTCCTCAATCAAAAGTTTGTATGTAAAATAGCTTTCATCTGATCGGATGCTTAGCATATAAATTCCGGCAGGCATTCCCGAAATATTCAGAGTCTTGCTTCCCTCAGGGATTAGTTTAGTATTTTCAGAATAAACAATTTTTCCTGCTAAATCAGAAACAACAAGTTTTGCATTCAGCAATTCTTTGTAAAAATATAGTGTAATGGCGCCATTCGATGGATTTGGAAATACATTAACTCCATTTTTGTCTTCGTAAGAAGAAATTAAGGTTGCAGTAGGTTGCCATTTTAAACTAACAGTAGAATAATGAGTGTCTCCTGTCGGTGTTAACTGCTGGGTTGCCGAACCTTTCGTAAAGCTAAACTTAGTGGTAGCGTGGTCATTAGTCTTGTTACTACCCCATCCCATTTCAATGTAGATTGAGTAATCACCATCCATAACAACATTTTTAGATACATCGGTTCCGTCCCAGTCAATCGATAAAGTACCATAGGAACCAAGTGTAGAGCCTGTAACAGCATCAACCAAATTATTTTTGGAAATGAGTTCCCAGGAAGGCAGGTGATCATCCTCATTCCCGTATTTAGCATTTGTTTTAATAAATACCGATGGATTTGCGTTATTTTGGATCCAAATAGCTGCAACGTGTTTGTTACCCCAATTGCCCGATGGTGCGGCAGTATTGCATGAAAAACTTAGTGTCCCTGTTGTTTGTGCAGAAAGTGGATTTATAAATCCAAGACAAAGAATTAGTGCTGCAAATATTTTTGATTTTTTCATGATTGTGAGAGTTAAATTAATAATTGATTAAAGAAGCTTGACAATAACAAATACGGATGGATATTGTTTGGCCATTCACACAACTTTAACTAATTTTTAATTTGACAACCCGATACATATTCATTTCATAATTATAATTACGAAGATAATTCAAGGCTCAATTTTTTATCAATTCGCTGAAATAATTTTACCACTACCGGAAATTTCCTGGCTGATAACCGGGATTCCTTTATAATAAATATTGGACGAACCACTAATTACAACATTAAGTTTTTCTTCAACCTGAACCTCAATGTTTGAATCGCCTGATGCAATTATGTCAGTTTCCTTAGTAAGTAAATTAAAACAAGCTATTTCACATAAGCCACTTACATTAAGGTCGTGCTTGGTCGACGTTCCGCTTATTTCTATATCTGTTTCTCCTGAAAGATTTGTGCTTAACTCATCTGTTTGTATTTTCATATTTAAGTTTCCAACTCCTGACATATTAATTTTGAAAGAGTGGGTAATAAAAATGTCGTTACTGGAAACACAGATATCACCGGCTGTATGAATGGCGTTAAGTTTTGGTGTGGCAAAATATATTTTCAGAGGTTTCATATCTCCAAACTTATTGTTTTTACCTATTTCAAGTAAGCCATTTTTTTCCTCAACATTCAGAGCCGCCAGAATATTGCTTTCCCCTTCTATTCGCAAAGATTTTTCACCTTTTGATATATACACTTCTGCGTAAGTGCTTACTCTCAGATCATCTATATTGTTTATGCTAATTTCATCAGAAACATAAGGACCTTGTCCGTCAATACGATTATTCATCTTTTCGCAAGAACTGAAAACAAATACTGAAAAGGCTAATAGGATTAAAATTTTGTTCATTCTTAATGAATCAATGGCTGGGATGAATTTTGCTACCCAGGTGCCTGTTGTTTGAACTGTAGTTTTCATAATAATAATTTTAAATTGTTAATATTCATTTTGTTATAAAGTAAATTTCATTTCAATCTGGATTAGAGATTCCCATTAAGACAAAAAATGCCTTTCAATTATATTCTTTCAGATTTAAGTATTGGATTTAGAACTCTATTCGGTAGTTTAATATAGGTATTAAACCAGCCATCGGATAATCTATAAGTTTTTCGTTTTGGGAATCATATATTTTGAACCAGGTATTAGCCCTATTGGTTAGATTTTGAATGTCTAAGGAAATAATATGCTCAGAATTCTTTTTATATAAGTGTAGTCTTAATCCTAAATCTAACCGGAAATAGTCGGAGTTTTTTTGAGTATATGACTTATCGAACAGATATACAACTTCTCCCTTTTCTTGCGAAGCTTGCAGATCAATTGGAATATCACGTTTCCCTCCTGTCCATAGAATTTTCCCATTTATGCTCAGCATTTTATCGTTTCGCAATTGAATCTCTTTTCCCCCAACAAAATTATTTACATAGTTTGAATTATATTTATTATTGTACCATATACCATTTGTTGGTTTATACTTTGATTCGAAAATGGAGCTGGTAAATAAGAAATAGTAGTTATTGGTAAAATATTTCTGAAGTGTAAATTCGACACCATAATTTTTCCCAATACCGGAATTTACCAGGGTGTCGTAAGGAGATACTCCATTAAAGGCTGGTGATAATGGCTTATCCGGATTGTTAGGTACCGGCAGATTAGATATGCTCTGGTAGTAAACCTCTGTTTTAAATGACCAGTCTTTAGATATCATATTTTCGTATGATGCAATATAATGTGTAGCTCGTGTAAGCTTTAAATCTTTATTGAGATAAGAAACAGAACCGTCAGGGTTAGCGAACTCCACAAAATATACAGGAAGATTTTCACTTTTACTATGCATACCGAAACCAAAGCCCAATTTCTGATTATTTTTCAATTCAACCTGAAGGCCCAGTCTGGGTTCAATACTATTATCCGAATTAAGAGCGAAGTGAGTGTAGTGCAGACCTCCGGTTAGTAATACTTTATCGGAGATTTTGTATTTCGAATGAAAATATGCCTGATACATATTGGTATTTCCCCGGCCATTTATGGCTGTTTGCCAGCTTCTTAAGCTATCGGTATATTCCGAAAAATAGTCGTAATTCTGTTCACTTAGATTAGCCCCAATTCTAATATTGAGTTTATTTGACAGCTTTCGATTATAAAATGAATTAAACCGAATGGCTCCTGAACTAAGGTCATCATTAAAACTATTATAAAATATTCCAAGGCTATCCATACTTGAAAAATTATTTTGGCTAAAGCTTTTTGAATATGAGAGGACGGATTTAATATATGATTTATCGTCGATAAGAATATTATGCCCCAGACCTGTTGCGTACATACCTGTTGTGGTATTATCGATGTAGCCATATTCGAATTTTTCATTAAGGGTGGTGTCCGGACTATATTTCTCTTTTGTATCAGAGACGCCTCCGATACCCCATAAAGAAAAAGTGCCGGCTTTTTTGGTGGGAAAGTTGAATTTAAAGGAGAGATCCTGATAATTTGGCAAAGCATTTTCAGATACTTCAATACCCAGGTTATTAAGAATTGATAGGGTTGAATATCGGTAGTTTATTAAATATGAACCTTTGTACCCTTCTTTAAATGGACCCTCTGCTGCAAATTCAGCCCCTAA
>JABMPH010000330.1 GCA_013203805.1 Bacteroidota bacterium
CAAAAATACAATTAATGATAATGGTTATATCAACAATTCACTAAAAATACCAACATCAAGGTATGTAAAGATAATACCTGATTACTATTTTTGCAGTCATTCATAAATATATGTAATGATTAAATTTTTCAAAAAATATCATAAGTGGGTAAGTATAGTTTTCACAATATTTATACTCCTTTTCTCAGTATCGGGAATTATACTTAATCACCGACAATTATTTTCAGGTATTGATGTAAATAGAGATTATTTACCATCTGATTACAGTTACACAAATTGGAATAATGCGGCTGTAGCAGGAACCACCAAAATTGGAGTGGATAGCATACTTATTTATGGTAACATTGGAATTTGGTTATCTGATACAATAGGGAATAAATTTACTGATTACAACAACGGCTTCCCGGATGGTGCTGATAACATGAAAGTTAGCAAATTATTTGATTCGAAGAAATTTGGATTATTTGCAGGAACCCATTTCGGACTTTATAGTTTTAATGAAACTGATCGGTCATGGTCTAATATTGAACTACCCATTCACAACCAGCGTATTGTTGATATCACTGAAAAAGGAGATACATTATTAGTGCTTAGCAGATCGTTTCTTTTATCATCCGTTGATGGAGTTAATTTTAAAAAACAAACCCTGCCTCAACCCGAAGATTATGATAATAAAGTGGGATTATTTAAAACACTTTGGATAATTCACAGTGGTGAAATTTGGGGATTACCGGGTATATTACTGGTTGATGCAATTGGTTTAATATTTATTTTTCTTTGTATTACCGGCTTGATTTACTGGATAATACCCCATTCCTCAAAAAGAAAGAAAAAGAAGAATAAGCCCACAACCAAAAATGTTCGAATAAGAAGATTTTCTTTGAAGTGGCACAATAAGATTGGATGGATTACAGTGATATTATTAATTATCACAACATCCACCGGAATATTTTTACGTCCACCTTTGTTAGCTGCAATTGCCTATGCCAGAGTTGGTAAAATACCATATACCGAACTCGACTCACCAAATCCTTGGTTTGATAAAATAAGAAGAGTTATGTATTTTGAAGATTCGAACATCTATATTATTGCTACCCTCGATGGTATTTATTATTCTGATGACAATTTTAAAACAACTTTAAAACACGTTTACGGACAACCACCAATAAGTGTTATGGGTGTTACAGTATGGGAAAAGCTTGATGAAAATACAATACTTATTGGGTCGTTTGAAGGTCTTTTTTTATGGAATCTGGCAACAGGTTACAAAATGGATTATATAACCAAGAGCCCAATAAAAGTTAAAGAAAGAGGCGGCCCACCATTGGGCGATTTCCTTGTAACAGGATACTCAAATCACTTTAACAACAAAGAGATTTTCTTCGACTTTAACTCCGGGGGGTGGAATATAAAAAATGGACTAGCTTTCAAAAGTATGCCTGAGCAAATCTCAAATCAACCAATGTCGATATGGAATGTGGCTTTGGAAATTCACACGGCAAGGATGTACAAGTTTATGTTTGGTAATTTCTACATACTGTTTATACCACTTGCTGGATTGTTGATACTTTTTATACTGATATCAGGTACTATTGTTTGGTGGAAGAAGCATTGAAGATTGAAGTCGGAAGACAGGAGTCAGAAGACCGAAGTTGGGAGTCGGGAGACAAGGAAAAGACTGAAGACTGGAGTAGTGGGCAGTTGGCAGTCCACAGTAGGCAGTCGACAGGCAGACAGTTATTCTAATTCCTGATTTTTGGTTGATAGCAGTCCGCAAGCGGCATCAATATCCTGTCCTCGTGAAGCTCTTATGGTAGTTATAATTCCCTTGGCATTCAATGCTTCTTTAAATTGCTGAAGTCTTTTCTCGTCGGTTCCCTTTAGAGGAGTTTTTGGAATCTCATGAAATCTGATAAGATTAATTCTGCAATTAATACCATTTAAAATTCTAACCAATTCCTTTACATGTTTTGGTGTATCGTTAATTCCATTAAAAACTATGTACTCGAACGAAACCCTTCGCTGACGACCTAAGTCGTGTAGTTTTATTTCAGACAGGATATCACTAATAGAATGGACATGACTCACTGGCATTAGCATTTTCCGCTCTGCTTCAAATGGAGTATGCAAACTCACAGCCAGGTGACACTCACTATTTTCCAAAAAGTGTTTCATGGCCGGAACAATACCAATTGTACTTACAGTAATTTTTCTCTTACTCCATTCAAATCCCCAATCCGCAGTTAATATTTCAAGACTTTGCATTACAGCTTCAAGGTTATCGAGTGGCTCACCCATTCCCATGTACACTATGTTAGTAAGTTCA
>JABMPH010000331.1 GCA_013203805.1 Bacteroidota bacterium
ATTAAATCCAAATCTTGAGCAATTATTTGGATGGAATTAATCATGAATAAAATAAAAATTATGAAATATATTTCAATTATCAGCTTACTGGCAATTATCCTTTTTACCGGGTGTATGCAGCCAATTGATTTTGACGTGGAAGCGGATATGGTTCCAGATTTGCCAAACTTGAAAAGTGTAAGTGTAGGTGTAATGACCACCAAAGGACAATTCAATGCCTTCCCAAACTCTTTGGAAGAGATAGATGCAGACAACCATACCGCAACGGTTTGGGTAAAAACATTTATGTCTATGGATGACATATGGGCAAGTATTAGAATGGAACAGGGCTGTATAATTACGCCACTTGATGGTGCTGCCGCGTTTGGTGGTTTTGGCGATTTTTCGCAAGCCGGAAACTATCGTATTACAACTCCTTCTGGAGTATCTGCCGATTGGAACATCAGCATTGAACAAGACCCAAACATGCCAGATATTAGTTGCCTTGCCAATTTTTGGTCGGGTGATGATGTAATATGTTTGGATGTACCTTATCCAAGTTACAGCCCATCTACTGTAACTGCTGTAAAAGTAGATTGCAACCATGTTACAATATCATATAATTTCTGGGATGATGCAGCAGCCCCAATGGTTCTTGAATTAGAACTGGGAGATCCTGACGCTTCAACCTTTGTTGGTTCCGTCACACTATTAAATGATGTTAGTTTTACATCGTATGGATACGATATGAAATACACAGCAGGACCAGCAGGCTCATACGACCTGAATACATTTGCACTTAATTTTGATGCAACATTTGAAGGCTATGGTTCATCATATCCTTTCAAATTTTATAAGTAATAACTAAGATTTCATTTTCACATAGATTTTAGTTTGGTTAGATTTAGACCCGGGAATATTTCCTGGGTCTGCTTTTTAAAGAAAAATAGCATGATAAAAAAGACATTATTACTATTCGCATTGGCTTTTATCGTTTCAAACGTTGTTTTAGCCAGCAATTCAGATAAGAAAAAGGAAAAATTCAGCTTCGCTTTTTTAACTGATATTCATTTAAATAAAGGTGACAACAATTGTTTCGATGGAATTGAAAAAGCCATTCAATCGGCAAAGTCAAAAAAAGTCGATTTTATTTTAACAGGTGGCGACAATGTTGATATTGACGTTTTGGGAAAAGATGGGGAAACTGCCCATGAGTTATATGGGCGTTATGCTATGATAATTGAAAATGCAGGGATTGATTACCATGCAACCCTTGGAAACCACGACCGTTATTTTGGCTGTAAAAAGTCTGATCCACTATACAACGAAGGGATGTTCGAAAAGTATCTCTCAAAAAGTTACTATTCATACAACCACAAAGGTTGGCACTTTATCGTGCTCAACACAGCAAACTCAGTAGTAGATGAAAAACAAAAACAATGGTTAGCTGAAGACCTTGCTGAGGTTGATGCCAAAACTCCAATTATCGTTTCTGTTCATGTTCCATTTCTGTCGGTTTATTACCCGGCGTTGGAAGGAGTATACAAAAGCAATGACACCTTTAGTAATTTCAAGGAGATTTGGGATATGTTCAAAGAACACAACCTGAAACTGGTACTACAAGGACACCAACATTTATATGAAGAAATTAAAACACTTGACGTGCAATTTATTACAGGAGGAGCAGTTTGTGCCAGTTGGTGGGGTGGCGATTACCATGGTACCGAAGAGGGTTATTTAATTGTTGAATGCAATGGAGATAATTTTTCTTGGGAATATGTAGATTACGGATGGGAAGTAAAAAGGTAAATAATTGATATTATGAACAGCAAATTTAGTTTAAAAATATACCGATTGATTTTTAAATTAGCCTTTTGCTGTTTTTAACAGTGTTCTTAAGTTCCTGTATATCTAAATGTGGATGATAAAATATAAGAAACCAAACATAGCAACTTTGAAGAACTGACTGATGAAATACTTTGTCTCATGTTTGACGAAGAAAATAAAGATAAAATCCTGACATATGTTTGTCGGGATTTTTTTGTTAGATTAGTGGATGATTTATAACGTTTTCTGATTGTTTGCAAGTACTATATAATGTTTAGAATCAAAAAAAGTTAATCATATTTTTAACGATGGACACTTAACATATCTTCCAGTCAAATGCAGTACTTCCACTTTAAAAGAAAGGAGGAAAAAGAAACAGGGGGAAATCATCAGCTTAAGCAACTATTGAAATTTTGAAAGCTCTTAACAAGTTTCCAGCAGTTCATAAAAACATCGTTTCTGTAAATTTTTTATTATGAAAATATCTCATAACTTTAACCACAGATTTGTTCAATTAACCTAGACTTTAAGCATAAGAGTATATGTCAATGCGCTAATTCCTGTTCCTAATAAAAATTACTTTAAAAAATGAAAATAATAAGTTATCTATTGTTGGTTTTATTAATAATAAGTTGTTCTTCTAAAAAAGAAAAGAAAGAAAAAATAAATTTATTATTTATTTGGACTGATCAACAGCGTTTTGATACAATGAAGGCTTATGGTAATGATAAAATTAAAGTGCCAAATCTAAACAAACTGGCAGAGCAGTGTATCGTTTTTGAAAACGCTTACGTAACACAACCGGTTTGTACGCCATCGCGCTCAAGTGTTATGACCGGTTTAAATCCCCATACCACAGGATGTTATGAAAACAATATCCCTTTAAAGGCGGAAACTAAAACTCTGCCTGAGCTCGTCAACGATCCGGAGTATCGTACTGCATATATGGGCAAATGGCATCTTGGTGATGAGGTTTTTGCTCAGCATGGATTTCAAGAATGGCATGCGACAGAAGATAGTTATAATCGTTATTACAGTAAAGGAAAGGATGATGATAAAAAAGCAAGAAGTTCTTACCATTATTGGTTAGTAGATAAAGGGAAAAAACCCAATTCTGAAGATGGTCGATTTAGTCGTGACTTTTCTTCAAATCTTCCTGTAGAATTTGGGAAACCTAAGTTTCTGGAAGAGAAAGCTATTGAATTTATGGAAGAAAATAGAGATAATCCATTTATTCTATATGTCAATTTTTTAGAACCTCATTCCCCGTTTTCAAGCACTTTAAATGAGTACCATAATTTGGACAATCTTACTATTCCGGAAAATTTTTCGGTGGATGAGGAATTATCATTAAGGGATATTACAAGAAGATTTAGTGGAGACAAAGCAACTTCAGAAGAAGTATCTGATTTTGTAAGAAGATATTGGGGCTTAATGGCAAAGGTTGATATGAGTGTTGGCAAAATTTTAAATAAATTAAAAGAATTGGGATTAGATGAAAATACACTAATAATTTACACAAGCGATCATGGTGAAATGTTAGGTTCACATGGTTTAAAAGGTAAAAGATATGCTTTCGACGAGTCTTCTCGTGTACCACTCTTAGTGAAATTACCGGGAAAGCAGGAACAAAGAATTGTAAAAGAAGCCGTTAGTCAAATTGACATTGCACCTTCAATTCTTGATTATTTAGGGTATTCTGTTGATGAGTCATTGGAAGGAGAAAGTTTGGTTGATGTTTGGAATGGAGGACAGATTCAAAACAATTATGTATTCTTTGAAATGATAAAACCCAAAAAAGTACAGGATAAAGTTATTGATAATGTTACATCTAAGATGAAAATATCTGAGCAGAGCCTGAAAAAAGCTTTAGCTGCCTCATCTCGTGTAGTAGTTTCACCTGATGGTTGGAAAATGGTTGTTAGTAATGGAGACAAAAATCAGCTTTATAATTTAAAGGAAGATCCGCGAGAGTATAAAAATTTTGAGGTGTTTACTTAATTAATATTATATTTGCTTGAAATAATGATAGATATGGATATTTTCAATGGAGAGGAGCTCTTAAAATTCACTGAACGGTTCTCATC
>JABMPH010000332.1 GCA_013203805.1 Bacteroidota bacterium
ATCCAATAGGCCTAGCACTTCAAAATCCTCATGTAGTATATGTCTGATTTCTTCCAACTTATGTTTATTATTTGTTGCACATACAATCTTTTTCATATTATATTTTTTTGATATTCACATTTACCAAGCCTATCATACTCTAAACTGTTAAAACAAAAATAGTCGGTTTCCTGAAATATTACGTAACTTTGTTTTTTATCACACATTGTCAATACTAATTATTGGAAACTTAAAATCTATTAAAATGAAGATTATCAGATTATTATTTGTGTCGTTCGGTTTATTATTGTTTATAAACGGATGCAACTGTGATTCGAAAGCAGACACATGGAGCGCTGAACAAAAAGCGGAATGGACAAAGAGTTGTAAAACATTTATGGAAACAAATGGTGTTGAAGAAAAAAATGCTGATGACTACTGTGATTGTATGCTTGAAAAAACTTCGCAAAACTACACTCCCGAAGAAGCTGCTAAAATTACTGAGGAAGAAGAAAAAAAACTATGGGAATCATGTGACTATACTTGGTAATAGTTAAAAAACACTATTAATAAATGTGTCTGATTTAATTAGACGCATTTATTTGTCTAAAATTTTGTCCTTACTTAATTATTTCAAAAAAATAAATGATCAATATCATAAACTCAAAAAAATTGAAAAATATGTATATATGAAATGTTTTACATATTTTAGCACATTAGTTATAAATCAAAAAATGAAAATATGAAAAAATTTACGCTACTTACAATTGGAATTATTCTAAGTACCAGCTTCCTTATGGCTGGTGGATTAGTTCATAACACTAACCAAAGTGCTGCATGGTCACGTATGTTATCGCGAGGAGCATCTGTAGAAATTGATGCTGTATACTTTAATCCGGCAGGTTTAACAAAACTAGGTGATGGCTTTCACATAAGTTTATCAAGCCAAAGCATTTTTCAAACCCAAACAATTACATCAACATTTCCCACTTTAAATGAAGAGAAGTATACCGGAACGATAAGTGCTCCTGTATTTCCATCAGTTTACCTTGCATACAAAACAGGTAAATTTGTATTCTCATTTGGATTTTTAGCCATTGGTGGTGGTGGTGGTGCAGCTTTTGATAAAGGTGTACCAATGATGGAAGTACCAATCGCCGCACTTGTTCCTACTTTTGGACAAATGGGTGTTACTGGTTATTCTGTTGATATGGAATTTAACGGAACTTCAGTTTATTGGGGACTCCAAGCCGGTGTTAGTTATGAGATTAATGACCATGTTTCAGTTTTTGCTGGTGCAAGATATATTATGGCCAAAAACACTTATAAAGGTCACATAAAAGATATTGAACTTAAATTTGGTGATGATCCAGCCAATGACCTCCGCGCTGATAAGTTCATGGGTGATAATGGTACCGCACTTGGTAATATTGCTACTGCAATGGATCAATTAGTAGATTCACCTTTGGGAGCTTTAACTTTTGATCAAGCAATTGCGGCCACAGCAGGTGACCCTGCAACACAAGCACTATTAATTGGATTAAAAGGTGGGCTTGAACAATTAGGCCACACAGGAGCTGGTGATTTTACTGTCACTCAAGGACAAGGTGTTTACAGAGCTACTAGTAACCAATTTTTCGCTGGTGCAGTATTAATGGGTGATCAAGAGGGTGATATTACACAAACTGGTAATGGTATTACGCCAATTATTGGCGCAAACCTATCATTTTTTGAAGACCAGTTAAATATTGGATTGAAATACGAATTTAAAACTAAAATGGATCTTACTAACAAAGTAGATCCTAACAGAGGTTTTGCTATTGGTATGAATCCTGACGGAACACCAATTTATATGTTCCCTGATGGCGCAAAAACTAATGCTGATATACCAGCAATGGCATCAATTGGTGTTGACTACAGAATTATTGAGCCACTGAAAGTTTCGGTTACTTACCATACATATTTTGATAAAAATACTGGTTGGGCAAAAGAAGCTGAAGATGCAACTCCATCAGCACCTGTTATCGACAAAAATTTCTGGGAGTTTGCAATTGGCTTAGAGTATAGCATAACTGATGATTTCTTATTGAGTGGCGGTTATTTACGTGCACAAACTGGTGTTACACAAGCTTACCAAAGTAACTTAGGTTTTAGTTTAACCACAAATACTATGGCATTTGGTGGAGCATACAAAATTAACGATATGTTTAGATTAAATCTAGGTGGATATTATACCATGTATGATGAGCAAACATATAATATGAACTATGTACTTATGGATGGTAGCACCTCCATACCTTACAAAGAAACTTACCTTAAAAGCACATTTGCTGTAGCTATTGGTGTTGATATAGCAATTGGAGCAAAGAAATAATAACATAAGTTACACTATATAAAATGCCGTATTGCCTTTGGTTCTACGGCATTTTTTTTGGACTCAAGTTCCAGTCAATTGGGTCAAGACTATTTTCCAGAAGTATCTTATTTGTTTTTGAAAAGTGCTTGCATCCATAAAAGCCCCTATATACTGAAAAGGGTGATGGATGGGCTGCTGTAAGTATAGTATGCTTACGAGTATCGATAAGATGAGCTTTGTTTTGTGCAAATTTACCCCAGAGTATGAAAACTACCCCGACCCTCAATTCACTAATTGTACTAATCACTTTATCAGTAAATTTCTCCCAGCCCTTACCCTGATGTGAGCCTGCTTCGCCTCTTCTAACAGTAAGGGTTGCATTTAACAATAGTACGCCTTGTTTTGCCCACTTTTCAAGATTACCAGAAATTGGTATTGTATAACCCAGGTCGTCTGACATTTCTTTAAAAATATTTTTAAGAGATGGTGGAAATCGAGTTCCATCTGGTACTGAAAAACTTAAACCATGTGCCTGTCCTTCTCCGTGATACGGATCCTGACCAAGAATAACTGCCTTTACGCTTGGTAGCGGAGTACTATTTAATGCTAAAAAAATATCTCGTCCCTTAGGATAAACCACATGCTTTTTTTTCTCTTCGGTTAAGAATGATTTCAGAGCACTGAAATATGGTGCAGTAAATTCATCCATTAGTGCTATTTTCCAACTTTCCTCAATTTCTGGTTTTAGATCTGACATTTTAATAATTAATTCGATTAAAAAACAATAAAAGTAAATAATTCTTGTTATTTACTTAAAATCTGCTTTTCTTTGTGAATTGCAAAAACAACATAAGTTATAAACACATGAAAAAAATTATTATCCTCATTTCAGCAATTGCACTGATTGCATTATTTGCAAGCTCTTGTAAATCATCGAGTAAATGCGCTGCTTACGGGGAAAATCATAAATACCAAAAGGAAAGCAAATACTAACTTTGCCGGTTCTTTACGCTTTTATTTTTCTAAATAACTACTGGTTATCGGAGTTTTCATATATAAGTAATGAAAAGAATCGAGAAAATACTGTTTCTTTTCCTGCTGATCATTAGCAGCACACCCTCATTTTCACAGTTTGATACTGAATCCAACGATTCGCTTGAAAATATGATATTGTACAATAGGCAAAATACCTATGGTATTGTTGTTCATAATTTGGGCATAGGTATTAATTACAGAACCGGCAAACGATTATCTATTTTTAAGACTCGTATGTTTGAATTTGAATTCGTTAGTATGAAATCGTACAAACAAATTAAACTGATCAATACTTATTATGTAAATTCAAAACGTTTTGTATTAGGAAAAATGAATGATGCCTTTTTTCTCAGGACAGGAATAGTTTGGAAGAAATTATTAAACAGAAAGCCTTACTGGGGCGAGAAAGGAGTTGAGTTAAGGTTAATATACGGAGGGGGATTAAGTATCGGTATAGCTAAGCCCTATTATATCTATTACATCGATCTTGTAACAAACCAGATCATCCCTGAACGATTTGACCCAAATAAACACTCAAGTACTGACATTTATGGGCGTGCACCCTTTTCAAAAGGATTCAACGAAATTACCGTTCATCCTGGATTACATTTAAAAGGAGGACTAAATTTTGAATTTGGCACTCAAAGCACAAAAGTAAAGGCAGTGGAGGTTGGGGCAGCGATTGATATTCTTCCTGCCGGCATGACTATTATGTATAATAATACCAACCAATTGATTTTCCCACAATTTTATATATCCTTTTCGCTAGGAAAGAGATTCAATAAGTTTTAGATTTCTCAAATTAAAAGTAACCACCACATAAGAACCTGAACTTGGTTTGCACCCATTGGGTTTAATATATTAAGCACATGTGATTGAGTGTTTGAGAAATGGATGTGGGTTACAGTTTGCTAATAGTTACCCAAATTAGTCAACTACAAACAATCACAAACTCAAAACCAACTAGCTCAATTATAAGTCAAAAAAAAAGGTGTTCTACAGGAACACCTTTTTATCAATTCGATTTATATTAGTTTATCAGTAATTTCTTACTAATAAAATTTTCACCATCACTAATAATTAGGTTGTATGATCCGCTAACAATATTGTTTATACTAACCGGTATATTATTATTTCCCACCTCACAACTGATAGTAGTTTCATAAATTAATTTACCGCCCATATCAACAACTTTAATTTGATATTTACTATTAACATTACTATTTAAATAGATATTAAAATCACCAACTCCCGGATTAGGGTAGATATTAAGCGATTCGCTTGTGAATGATTCATCAATTCCAATATTTTTTTCTGTTTCAAACGACCATGTTTCACTCCATTCTGAAACCAGTGAACCTGATCTTCCTAACACCTTCCAGTAATATACAGTACCATATTCCAATGTGCTCTGACATTGATATTGTGGATTTTCGCCAGTATATTTTGTAGGATTACTAAAAGAAGCATCTATATCTGCCCAAAGTTCATATGCTGATGTACCAGCAACTTCTTCCCAGGTAAATAATGGACATCTGGCTATACCAACACTATTATTTCCAGGGCTTAATTGAGTTATTGTATTAACTGTGCTAAAACTCCAAACTTCCGACCAATCCGAAATATCTAAAGCATGTTGAGCTGCTACTCTCCAATAATACTCTTCCCCAAATACTAAATCGTTAACCCATAAAGTATCATCATCTGGAGAAAAAGATCTAGGTGTCGTAAAATTCTCATCTACATCAATTTGGAAAACATAATTTGTTGTTCCTTCATACTCATCCCATTCAAATTTAATTAATAGGTCAGTGATATCTCCAACTTCTGGAGAAATCAATTCAGGCATGGCAACAGTAGTAAATGATTTTACACCCGACCACAATGAAGTATCAGCACCGTGAAATGCACGAAGTCGGTAATAGAAGGTTTGCCCGAAAAGAAGGTTTGCTAACTGCCAACTAGAAGTATCGGCTGGTATATTGTATGTCATTAAAAATGGACTGTTAAAACCGACATCAGATTTTCTTATTAAAATTCCACCATTACCAGCAATAAGCCCATTATCAGCTGTAATCATAACTCCCTGTAAGTCCTCTCCAATACCTGATGTAATCTGACTCCACGCACCATTAAACATAAGCAATGTTCCTGATGCTCCAACGGCATATCCATTCATTCCATTAAAACTAACACCA
>JABMPH010000028.1 GCA_013203805.1 Bacteroidota bacterium
CCTTTGTGAAGCACTTTGTGTGCCTTCGTGGTAAAAATTTAACCACAAAGTATCACCAAGGATTACACAAAGTGAACACAAAGTAAAAACACACTTCTTTAAAGTGTTGACAAATAATATATTAAACACACTGATTAGAAACCTAGTTTTTAAGACATCTAACGCTAATTCCACTACCTTTATAATTGTAGGTTCTGTTTACCATACCTCCATAATGATTAACTTCCCTATACCATTTTTGTACATCATTAAACGGAGTTGAAGTCCATATATAGCCATTTTCCTCCACTTTAGCAAATCCTCCTCCTCCTTCAGCAGCACGATAACCACTAGGTAATATTGAGAATCCAGTAGTATTAGTACCATTACCTTCGTTGAGCCAACCGAAAGTTGTTTTGAGCATAGTTCCAATTCCTTCACCCCTCCAATCGGATGCATCTGCCTCAGCCTGACTCATTCCAAGATGCATTTCCATATATTTCCAATCTTGATCGCTTGGAATATGCCAACCTGACGGACAAATACCCTGTACACCTTCCTGTTCAGTATAATGCATTATCTCATCCCATTGATAAAGACCACCATATTTTTCACAATTTGCCAAATCATCATTATAGCAATACTTCTCAATAATAGTATTATCCGTCATTTCATCAACACCATTAATTTGTATGCCAACTCTTAAATTTTCTCTCATCCAACATTGACTGCCCAATAGTACAGTATTATAAGTATTTCCATCTGCATCAGTTACTGTTGGCATACCCGGACAGGGATTACTATTTCCACCACCGCTTCCAGCAATAATATAATCCGACTTTGTTAAAGTATCAGATCCATGACTATTGGTTGCAATTAAAGAAACAGTATATGAGCCATCAAGATTATAGGTATGTATAGGATTCTGCTCAGTGCTGGAATTTCCCTCGCCAAAATCCCATAGCCAACTTGTTGGGCTATTGAATGATTGATCAGTGAAAGTAACAATTAATGGTGTAGAACCACTAACAATATTTGCTGAAAAAAAAGTAACCGGAGCATCTCCACCCACAACACCATCCACAAGCTTTACAGTAATTTCATCAGAACTGGTAACACCTGAATTATCAAATGAAGTAGCTTTTAACGTATGATTACCTAGTGTTTCGGAAGATGTAATCCATTCATAAGTAAACGGAAAATTAACGACTGAGCTTTTTCCAATTCCATCAATAAAAAAACGAACTTCAACAATATTGCTACTCAGGGTTTCTGTTTCTGCCGAAATTATTACTACTTCCCCTTTAACTATTTCCTGCCCTAACTTGGGAGATGTTATTTTGCAGGTATTAACTTGAGTAGTTGTATTTTCTTTAACACAAGATGCCATTACCAACAATAATGATAATGCCATTAGGAGACTAGTTTTAGTTAGATTAATTTTCATAGCTGGTTACAAAAAAATGGTAGTTGATGATAAAGCATCAAATGTATGCATTTTTAGAGTATTTTGATAAATACAATTGCATATAATTATCAAAATTAAATACTTCATTACACAAAAATGCAGGTCGAGATTTGGATTGACCCAGAGCAAACGCATCTATGTCTAACTTTGAATCAGTGAATCTTTTATGTTATGAAACTACTCGCAGCAAGCTGATGAAGTATCTCTATGGATTCTTTATTTAAAATACGCATCATGATGCGGGGAACCAGACTGACATGTATTCGGCAGTTAGACCGGCAGGCAGGTATAACACCCAGACAACACATTGCCAACTACGATACTAAATAGTTTTGATGGAGAGCTTTGCGCACATTTGTGATTCCAGTTGTTCGACTTAGTGGTTAATTTTGCTGTATCAAAATTCAGAAAAATTAATTCAAATCGACTACATTTGAAACAATTGATTTTTTGTACCTTTGACAATCATGTATGAAGATATTTATAAAATAAAGCTTCAAAAACAAATTGCTAATGTTTTATTAATAATGTTATTTTCCTTGTCAGGGATTGCACAAAATTCAAGATCACATACAATTGCGGAACTTACAATTGATAATGATATTGTTTTTTTAATCGACAGATACTATTCGAGCGGAATAACCATGAGCCTGTATTCTAACTGGATTAAAAAATCACCAATAAATAAAATCCTACTACCTCATGGTGACAATGAAATAAACTATTATTCATTGAACTTTACGCACCGAATGTATACACCTGAGCACACATTAACGCCAAGTATTCAGTTAACTGATCATCCATATGCTACATATCTTCTGCTTGGTGGCACAAAGATTTCCTTCAATCCTGTAGTACGAATTAAAAGAACCTCAAAATTTGAATTTGGAATAATTGGACCAATGGCAGGAGGTGAAGCTATTCAAAACGGATTGCATAAAAATATATCATATGCCGAAACATCCCAAGGGTGGCATAACCAGGTACAAAATGATGTTTGCCTCCAATATGGTGCGATAATTGAAAAAGGCTTTTTAAACTTGCCAATGTTTGAAATTAATGGATTTGTTGGAGCCACCATAGGAGTTCCACATACTGAAGCTCAGATTGGTAGTTATACAAGATTTGGTTTTTTTGATGATTATTTCCGTGGAATTGGAATAGATATTTCATCTGATTTACACGCTTGGCTATTTTGCAGCGGATCCCTTTATCTTGTTAATTATAATGCAACCCTGCAAGGCGGCACATATAATCAGGATAACGTACACACAATATACTCAATTAATAATACACTAATACACGGACGATTTGGAGGAGTACTAGAATACAAAAGAATTAGCGCTGAATATGGTATGGAAGTACGTTCACCCGAGTTTTCCACTGCTTTTTGGCATCGGTGGGCTCATATTAATATTGCCTTTGTATTTTAGTAATAGAGAAATATTTAATAGACACAGATTTACAGATTAAAGGGGGTATAATTTGTTTATTAATCTGTGAATCTGTGGCTACATTTTTAATAAAACTAATACGATACACTTTATGTTAATAATCTTAGGATATTTGCAAACATAAATTAAGTACTCAATGAAGAAAAAAATAAAAGTATCTGTTAAAAAACCAAAGGAGCAAAAAGCCACTAAAAAACATTTTTCTGGCAAAAAAAAGAGTAGTCAGAGAGAAGTATCTGATACCGAAGAAACAACAGGGCCAAAATCCATAAGATTAAACAAATTTATTGCTGATGCCGGGATATGTTCACGCAGGGAAGCCGACAAACTTATTGAAGGTGGAAATATTCGAATAAATGATAAGGAAATAACTGAACTTGGAACTAAAGTAAACCCTGGCGATAAGGTAGTATATAATGGAGAAATTCTTAAAAGTGAAAAGCTTAGATACATACTTCTTAACAAACCAAAAGGGTTTATCACAACTTCTGATGACCCCCAAAACAGGCGTACAGTTATGAATTTAGTTGAAAAAGCATGTAAAGAGAGAATATATTCCGTGGGTCGCCTCGACCGAAATACAACAGGATTGCTTCTTTTTACAAATGATGGTGATTTAACAACAAAGCTTACTCATCCAAAACATGGTGTACGGAAACTATATCATGTGGAACTTGATAAACCATTAACCAAAAACGATTTATTAAAAGTTCTTGAAGGAATTGAACTCGAGGATGGCAAAATCAAACCCGATAAAATAGAATGGGTTACTGATGAAGAAAACAAAAAACATGTGGGAATTGAACTACACTCGGGGAAAAATAGAATTGTACGTAGGATTTTTGAACATATTGGTTACGAGGTAATTCGTTTAGATCGAGTAATATTTGCTGGATTGACCAAAAAAGATTTGCCGCGAGGAAAATGGCGCTTTTTAGAAGAAAAAGAAATTAATATTCTGAAAATGCTTTAAAAGATACTAACCGATAAGCACAATGACAAACATATCATCCATTATGGAAAGTGATGCTGTTAAATATACTATATTAATTATCGTAACAGCTTCAATAGCTGCTATTCTATCGATAGTACTAAGAAAAATTCTAAATGTCTTTATTTCGAAATATGCGAATAAACTGAAAACAGACCCAACTAATTTTTCGTTTATAAAAAATTCTGTTGGTTTCATAATCTATTCCTTTGCTCTGATTTTTATTTTTTATAAAATTCCATATCTAAAATCTCTTGGCACAGCCCTTTTTGCAGGTGCAGGCATTATTGCCTTAGTTGTGGGGTTTGCATCTCAAAAAGCCTTTTCAAATATAATAAGTGGAATATTTATCTTAATTTTTAAACCATTCAAAATATCAGATGTAATCGAGTTTAAAGATGGTCAAAAAGGAATTGTTGAAGAAATAACCCTTCGACATACCATAATTAAGGATTATGAAAACAGGAGAATAATTATTCCAAATAGCGCTATTAGTGAAGAGACCATAATAAATAGTAATATCCATGATGAAAAAATAAGAAAACATATTGAATTTTCTATTAGCTATGATTCTGATATAGATAAGGCAATGGAGATAATAAGAAATGAAGCACAAAATCATCCTTTGGCAATTGATAATCGAACCAAACATGAAAAAACGAATAATGAACCCATTATAATTGTTAGAGTTATTGCGTTATCCGACTTTTCTGTAGATTTGAAAGCTTATGTTTGGTCCAATGGAAATGACAACGCATTCGTTCTAAAATGCGACCTGCTTAAATCTGTTAAACACCGATTTGACAAGGAGGGTATTGAGATACCATTTCCCTATAGGACATTGGTTTACAAAAATGATTTAAATGATGGCAAAGAAAATATTAAATAGAAAAAAACTGAATCCGCATACTCCGGTCTTCACAGGGATTAAGCACTCAGATGAAACCAGTCTTCAATTATTTAGTTATAATGTGGATGAATATCTTGAGGATTCGGATTATTCGGAAGCATCATTTACAAAAATACCAGACGATAAAAATCAATATTGGCTTAATATTTATGGCATTCATGATATTGAACAAATAAAAAGTATCTGTACCAAGTTGGGAGTACACCAACTAGCAATTCAGGATATACTTGATGTAAATCAGCGGCCAAAATTTCAGGAATATGATAATTACTGGTTTTTTTCATTGAAATCATTACTGCCTACGGATAGTGAAGAATTACTATCAGAACAGTTGAGTTTCATACTGGGGAAAAATTATCTGGTCTCTTTTCAAGAAAAAAAAGCAGATTATTTTGACCATGTAAGACAACAAATTAGGGATAACGTTGGAATAATACGAGAAAGAAGTACAGACTATCTCTTATATCTATTATTTGAATCAATATTAGATAATTATTTTAAAACTGTTAGAAATTATGAAATTAAACTGGAGGAATTGAACCTTTCGGATATAAATACGGATCCATCTCCTGACACTTTAGTTTCAATCGATCTTTACAAAAGACAAATTCATCAGATTAAGAGAACAATTATACCAATAAAAGAATTTGTTACAAAAGTTGAAAGGGAAGAGTTTAACCTAATCAACCCAAAACACATTAAATATTTTTACGAATTAAAAGACCTATGTTTGTCTCTTATAGATGATTGTGACCAAATAAACCTTCGATTAGAAAGTAATGTAAATATGTTTTTTTCTATTCAAGGGCATCGTATGAATCAAGTAATGAAAACATTAACAGTAGTAGCCACAATCTTTATACCCTTAACTTTTATTGCAGGAATTTATGGAATGAACTTTGTAAATATGCCTGAACTAAATTGGAAATGGGGATATTTTGGCATTTGGGTTATTATCGTTTTTGTGTTTGGTGGTATGATGTATTATTTTAAGAAAAAGAAATGGTACTAGCATTTTGCTGATCGCATAAAGATTAAATAATCTAATTCAACCATAACTATTTCAACTTTCTTTTGAGAAAAGTAACATTCAAAATATTTTATATAACTTTGAGTTTTCTAATTTAAATTATTATTAACATGGATTACGAGTCACAAAACTTTGATGGTATTGGAACTGGTCCAATCTTTTTAATTATTTTCATAGTTGCTTTTTATCTGTATGTTTACTGGCGTATCTTTGAAAAAGCTGGTAAACCAGGATGGGTTGCATTGATTCCAATTTATAATACAATTATGCTTCTTGAAGTAGTAGGTAAACCCTGGTGGTGGCTACTGTTATTCTTTATACCAGGTGTTAATTTGGTTTTCGCTATTTGGATGCTAAACCTACTATCGCTAAGCTTTGGAAGAGGGATTGGATTTACCTTGGGATTAATATTCTTAGGCCCGATATTTTATCCTATTCTTGCATTTAGCAACGCCGAATACATTCGCCCAGCAGGAGCTCCGGTTATCGTGATGTAATATTAGATTGAAGTTTATTAACAGATAGAATTATCTGCTTGCAATTCTCACATTTTAACTATAATCCTCCTGAGCCTGAATGGCTGTTATTACAACTGTATTAACGATATCTACAACTAAACAACCTCTGCTTAAGTCGTTAACCGGTTTATTCAATCCCTGCAAAATTGGTCCAATAGCAACAGCATTTGCTGATCGTTGAACGGCTTTGTATGTATTATTACCTGTGTTTAAATCAGGGAAAATAAAGATTGTTGCTTTTCCTGCAACTTCACTATTGGGCATTTTAGTTTTAGCTACTCGGGCATCAATTGCAGCATCATACTGAATTGGCCCTTCGGTTTTCAAGTCGGGACGACGCTCTCTTACAATTTCTGTGGCTCTTCTAACCTTTTCTACCTCAGCCCCTTTCCCCGATTTACCCGTTGAATACGAAAGCATAGCTATACGTGGTTCAATCCCAAACATTATAGCAGTTTGCGCCGAACTAATAGCAATATCGGCAAGCTCCTCAGCGTTTGGATTTGGGTTTATGGCACAATCTCCATAAACAAGAACACGATCTTCCAGGCACATTAAAAATGAACTTGATACTATTGAAATACCTGGTTTGGTTTTAACAAACTCGAATGCCGGACGAATAGTATGCTGTGTTGTATGTGCGGCACCACTAACCATGCCATCGGCATGACCTTTAAAAACCATCATTGTGCCTAAATAGCTCACATCATGCATAAGCTCACGCGCCTGTTCTTTTGTAATTCCCTTATGTTTTCGGAGCTTAAAATAAGTGGCTGCATAATCTCCTATAAGATCATTATCATATGGGTCGATTATAAATGCCCCTTTTAAACTTATTCTTAATTCGGCAGCTCTTCTATATATTTCGTCTTCATTACCCAAAAGCGTTATGTCAACAACATTTCTCTTTAGTAAAATGCTAGCAGCCTGCAATACTCTTTCGTCGTTACCCTCGGGCAACACTATGTGTTTTCTATGTAGTTTTGCTCTGGTAAATAATTGATATTCGAACATTACTGGCGTTACAACTTCAGATCGAGAAATTGAAATCTTATCCTTAAGATCCTTAATATTTACATATTCATCAAAAAGGCCAAGCGCAGTGGCTATGCGTTGTTCATTTTCGGGTAATAGTAACGGACGCACCTTGTTTACTTCGGCGGCAGCCTGAAACGTATCCAACTTAACAAACAATATTGAAACTGGTAATTTTTTAAGCCCGTAAATAAGTTGTTTAAACTGATCAACCGGTTTTGTTCCACAGGTGAGAAGTATTCCTGCGATTTTAGGAAAATTATCACTTAACAGGGTTAGCGATAAACCTAGTAGTATATCAAGTCTGTCTCCCGGAGTGATTATTAGCGTGCCATCACTTACATTCTTAAGCACACCTTCAACATTCATTGCTGCAATCTTGAAATCTGTAACATCATAATTTAGGCTATCATCATCACCATAAAGCTGTTCAGCATTCATCGAATCCTTAATTTGACGCATTGTTAGCTTTTGCAGAAATGGCTCTTCTGGAATTACAAAATTAAGGCTGTCGACTGGCATATTATTGACCAACAGCTTTTTAATTGTATCAATATCACTTTTTTTAGCACGATTTACAATGGTTCCAAGTTGAATACACTTTTCATCCTGCATCACACGACGCATAATTTGTATTGATTCGGAAACTTCCGAAACTCCTTTATTCCAGCCGCTCACTATTGATATAATCGGACAACCAAGGTTATTGGCTACATTTAAATTAAAGTTAAATTCATAAGTGCTCATATGAGTACTGAAGTCACTTCCCTCAACCAAAATGAAATCACAACTCGCTTCAAGCAATTTATATTTATTAAGTATTGCAGTAAAAACACTCTCGGTATCACCTGTTTGATGAAACTCCAGCATCTCATCACTGGTCAACCCGTACATCGACTTATAATCAAATTTTATATTATAACGAGATGAAATAAGTCGGATATGATTATCCATTACTTTCCCGGAACGAACAATTGGTCGAAAAAAACCTAATTTTTCGATATGCCTTGAAAGGAAATCCATTATACCAAGAATAATCATTGATTTGCCAGCTTCGGCTTCTGCTGCTGCAATATATAAGTTCTTCGACATTGTAAACTAATCGGTTATCGATTGATAAATAAAACTGCAAAAATATAACGATTATTCACTTCCAGTAACAAACAACAAAGTTTTTTGCTAACTAAAAGCAAAGTCAGTATTGTGATAGTTTAACAGAACAAATGCGGCAATAAGTTTTCGATGAAGAAACTGAGGATAAGTTTTTGTGCAATATGAGTTTTATTTTCTATTTTTGAATAATTCAAGCTCGTAATTATGGATAAAAGTTTTACCCTTATAGAAGCAATTAGCAAAAAGTACATTAAAGAATTTCTCGAATTTCCAACATCCATATATCGAAATGATAATAATTGGATACGTCCACTTGACAAAGATATTGAGAATATTTTTAATCCAAAAAAGAATAAATTTTTCAAACGGGGAAATGCAATAAGATGGGTTCTAAAAAACAGTGACAACAAAATAGTTGGAAGAATCGCTGCTTTTTATGATGAAAAAACATCACAAAAAAATGATCAACCCACAGGTGGTTGTGGTTTTTTCGATTGTATACATGATAACATAGCCGCCGCCGCTCTATTTGATGCTGCAAAAGAATGGCTACAAAATAAAGGAATGGAGGCGATGGATGGGCCAGTAAACTTTGGTTCCCGAGAAAATTTTTGGGGATGCTTGTCAGAGGGATTTTTTGAGCCTGTGTATAATATGCCCTATAATCACAAATATTATAATGATCTTTTTGAGAATTATGGCTTTCAAAATTATTTTAATCAGTTTACTTTTCACGTAGACTTTGCTGCAGGCAATCTCGATCCGGTGATAAGTAAATATGCAGCTAGTATAAGAAAAGACTCAGCCATTTCATTTAAATTCCACAATAAGAAAAACCCACAGAGTACCCCAAACTATTTTTTGGAAGTTTTTAATGCTGCATGGGATAAGTTCCCTGGTGTTAAACCTATAACACATGCCCAGTCTGTAGCATTATTCAAATCGATGAAGCAAATTATCGACCCTAAACTGATAATTTTTGCTTTTCATTATAAAAAACCTATCGCCTTTTTTGTAATGATTCCTGATTTATATCAGATAACCAAGAAGTTCAACGGTAACTTTAACATTATTAATAAACTCCGATTTCTGTATGACCTTAAAGTCAGAAAAATTTGCACCCGATCGTTGGGTTTAATATTTGGAGTAATTCCTGAGTTTCAGGGGAAAGGAATTGCTGAGGGTATGATTGTATTTATGGAAGACGAAATTGCCAAAGGTATAAACTATACCGATCTTGAGATGAATTGGATCGGTGATTTTAATCCAAGAATGATAAAACTAGTTGAAAAAATTGGGGGGGAAGTAAGAAAGACTCACATCACATATCGTTACCTTTTTGATCAAAATAAGGAGTTTCACCGAGCAAAAATAGTATAGGTAATTTTGCTACATTTGCTAGTATAAACATTATATTTTAAAACTATTGTAAACCGTCTTTTATGAATTATCTATCTTCTTTTCTAAGTAAGATGAGCATTGTGCTAATTTTACTAATAGTAAGCTCGTGCGGCGAAAAAAAACAACAAGCTCCTCCAATGCTTGAAATACCTGTGGTTGAGGTGATACAACAGGATGTTCCAATTTATCAGGATTTTGTTGGACAGGTTTACGGACAATTTGATATTCCTATTCGGGCAAGAGTAAGCGGATTTTTAAATGAAATTCATTTTGAGGAAGGCACTTGGGTTAAAAAAAGTCAACTTCTTTATGTTGTAGACCCTGATCCTTTGGAAGCAAAGGTAGCTGGAGAAATGAGCAATCTAGCCGAAGCCCGAACTGAACTTGCTAAAGCAGAAAGTGATCTGGGAAGAATTAAACCTCTTGCAAAAATAAATGCTGTTAGTAAAAGTGATCTTGATGCCGCACAAGCTCAATATGATGCTGCAGCATCAAATGTAGAAGCCGTAAAATCTAGTGTTAGACTTGCAAATATTAACTTAAGCTATTGCTGGATAAAATCGCCCATTAAAGGATTAATTGGTAAAACACAAGCAAAAGTGGGAGAATTTGTTGGGCAAGATCCAAACCCGGTAATATTAAACACAGTGTCAACCATTGATACAGTGCATGTTGAATTCTACCTTGTTGAATCGGATTATCTTGGTCTTGCTCGTCAATTTATTGCAAGTGAAAAACAAAATATTGATGCTGATTATATTAAAGAAGAAAACAAAGAAGGAAAGCTCCAGCTGTTACTCTCAGATGGAACAATTTTTAACCATAGGGGTAAAGTAAATTTCGTCGACAGACAAGTTAATCCTGAAACCGGATCGTTGTTAATTCAAACCTCTTTCCCTAATCCTGATGAATTACTTCGCCCGGGACAATATGCAAAAGTAAGAGCCAAGATGAATGAAATAAATAATGCTCTGATTATTCCTGACAGGTGCATAATGGAATTGCAAGGCACACATTCTGTTTATGTTGTATCGGATAGTAACAAGGTTGAAAACCGCCAAATAGTTACGGGTCCCAGATATAATGATTACAGAGTAGTAAAAAGCGGACTAAAAGCGAATGAAAAAATCGTAATAGACGCGCTTCAAAAGGTGGGTCCTGGCATGCCTGTTATTCCTAAAATAACCAAATTCGAAAGTAAAGGAAACACACAATAAACTATATCTCTATGTCTGAAAATAAAGGAAATTTTTTCGTACACAGGCCTATTGTTGCAATGGTTATAGCCATTGTTATAGTTATTGTAGGAGCTGTAATGGTTATTGATCTGCCAATAGAACAATATCCAAACCTTACCCCTCCTGTTGTACAGGTAAGAGCTAATTACACAGGAGCAAATGCAATAACAGTAGAGGAATCAGTTGCCACACCACTGGAGCAGCAGATTAACGGTGTAGATAATATGATTTATATGAAATCAACAAATGCTAATGATGGATCAATGTCGATTGATATATCGTTTGTTGTTGGTACCGACCCTGATATGAGTACAGTGCTTTCGCAAAATCGTGTTAGTGCAGCTTCCGCAAAGCTGCCCTCGGAAGTTACTAAGTTTGGTGTAACTACCGAAAAATCGCTGCCAAATATCCTAATGTTAGTTACACTTACATCAGATGGAAGATACGATCAGGATTTTCTTGGTAACTATGCTCTTATCAACATAAAAGATCAGCTTTCACGAATTAAGGGAGTAGGAAGAGTAAATGTACTTGGAGCTTCTGATTATTCTATGCGAATATGGGTAGAACCCGACAGGCTGGCGCAAATGGGCATAACTGTATCAGAAATCCAAAATGCAATAAATCAGCAAAATGTTGTTGTGCCAGGAGGTAAATTTGGGGCAGAACCTGCACCAGCAGGTACTGAATTCACATATACAGTTCGCCTTCCTGAAAGATTTAGTTCGCCCGAAGCATTTGGAGAGATTGTTATACGAACAACTTCGGGTGGTGCACAGGTAAAACTAAAAGATATTTCAACTATCGATTTGGGAGTGGAATCATATAATGCGGTTACTCGGTTAAATGACGAAACATGCTCAGTTATAGCAATATACCAGGCGCCTGGCTCCAATGCTGTTGTATTAGCTCAAGATGTAATTTCGGAAATGGAAGTGTTAGCAAAAAGGTTTCCCGACAGTATCAAATATGATGTCTCCCTCGACGCTACTCTTCCAATAACTGCCGGAATTAAAGATATTGTGATTACACTTTTAATAGCTGTGTTTTTAGTAATACTAGTTGTTTTTATATTTATTCAGGATTGGAGAGCCACTCTCATTCCCACAATAGCAATCCCGGTTTCGTTAATTGGAGCATTTATCTTCTTCCCTATTATGGGGTTTACTATCAATGTTCTATCATTACTCGGACTGGTGCTAGCCATTGGTATTGTTGTTGATGATGCTATTGTTGTTGTTGAGGCCGTACAGGTAAATATTGCCAAAGGTATGAATGCAAAACAGGCTACTATTGAAGCTATGCGAAAAGTTACTGCCCCCATTATTGCAACCACCCTTGTATTAATTGCCGTGTTTATACCTGTTGCCGGTATGGCCGGGATAACTGGCCGTTTATATCAACAGTTTGCACTAACAATTGTGGTTTCAGTAATCGTTTCTTCAATAAATGCAATATCCTTAAGCCCTGCTTTATCATCGATATTATTGAAAGAACCAACACCTTATGGGGGTTTATTAGGAAAGTTTTTTGGGGTGTTTAATAAATACATGGGTAAAACTACCGATGCATATATGAGCTTCACTTCAATAGTTGCACGTAAGTTAAAGCGTAGTGTAATTTTTATTGTGATAATATCGATTGCTGCAGGTATTTTCGGATCTCTGGTTCCGGGAGGTTTTATACCTGAAGAAGATATGGGCTATTTCTTTATAAATATGCAACTTCCTGATGCTGCTTCTCTTCAACGGGCGGATGTAATCACCAGGCAAATTGAACAAATAGTAATGGACATACCCGAAGTAGAATACGTAACTGCTGTTACCGGATTTAGTATGCTATCGGGTGCCATGGCCTCAAACACAGGGTTTATATTTGTAACCTTAAAGCCTTGGGATGACAGAAAACTAACAGTAAAAGAGGTGATAAAAAAACTTAATCCTGTATTATTTACAAAAATTCTGGGAGCACAAGTTTTTGCTTTTGGTCCGCCTGCTTTACCCGGACTTGGAAATGGATCGGGGTTCAGTATAATGATTCAGGATAAAGGAGGTAATACACCTGACTATCTTGCCGAAAATGCTGGTAAATTTGTAACCGCAGCCAATAGCCGACCTGAGATTTCAAGCGCCTTTACTACTTTTCAGGCAAATGTACCCCAACGATATATGGATGTTGATAAGGAGAAAGCTCTTAAACTTGGTGTTTCGCTAAATGAATTATATGGAACAATTGGAGCGTTCATGGGAGGGTCGTATGTAAATGATTTCACAAGATTTGGTCGATTGTACAAAACTTATATACAGGCCGAACCACAATACAGGGTCGACAAAGAACAAATAAGTAACTTCTTTTTGCAGAATAACAAAGGTGAAATGGTTCCTTTAGCAACTTTGGTAACTGTAAGAGATATTTCCGGACCTGATTATACTAATCGGTTTAATTTATTTCGAGCTGTTGAAGTTACCGGCAGCCCCGGTGATGGATATACATCTGCCCAGGCAATGAAAGCTCTTGAGGAAGTTGCCAACGAGACTCTGCCTGACGATATGGGTTATGCATGGAATGCAATGTCGTATCAGGAAAATAAAGCTTCCGGCTCCCTAATAATGATATTATCATTTTCATTGATATTTGTATTCCTGATTCTATCAGCACAATATGAAAGCTGGTCGCTACCAGTAAGTATTTTGATGGGAACTCCATTTGCAATATTTGGGGCTCTGATAGCATTGTGGGTGTCACGACTTTTCAGCCCTACTTTTGAAAACAACATTTTTGCACAGGTTTCATTTGTTATGCTTGTTGGTATGGCAGCAAAAAATGCAATTCTGATTGTTGAATTCGCTAACGATGAGTTTAAAACTGGCAAAGACCTTTTTTCATCAGCCATAAGCGCTGCAAAATCACGTTTTCGCCCCATATTAATGACTGCCTTTTCATTCATTTTTGGTGTATTTCCGCTCGTTATTGCAACTGGGTCAGGGGCTGAAGCAAGAAAGGTAATGGGTATGGCATTACTTGGAGGTATGTCGGTAGCCACTTTCTTAGGAGTGTTTATGTATCCAATGCTTTTTGTGCTAGTAGGAAAAATTGCAGGATACGAAAAAAGACGAGACAAGCTGAAGGCCGCTGAAGTAGAAATTGTTAACGATAAAAATGATTAGACTATGAAAAAGATATTTGCACTACTTATTCTAGCTACAATCATTTACCTATCTGGTTGTAAACTAGGTCCTGATTTTCAGAAACCTGATTATAATAATCCTGAAACCTTTAGATTTGACTCCGTTCAAACCGATACTACAATTAATTTGTACTGGTGGAAACTATTCAACGACCCGGTACTTGACACATTAATTGAAACCGCTCTTCGTGAAAACAAAGATGTACTTGTTGCAGCTGCCAGAATTGAGTCTGCACGAGCAAATATTGGATATACTATTGCTGATCAGTATCCAACGTTTAGTTATTCTGTTGGGGCTGGTACGGGCAACTATGCAGGCATCAAACAACCTAATAGTTCCAATAACTTTTATGCTTACCCTGAGTTAAATTGGGAGATTGGATTTTGGGGTAAATACCGAAGATTAAACGAAGTTGCTCAAGCCGACTTACTTGCCAGTGAATACGGGAAACGGACAATTCAAATGAGCTTAATATCAAGTGTTGCAAGCGCATATTTTGATCTTTTAAGTAATAAGGAAAAATTATTAGTTTCTGAAAGAACACTTGCTTCCCGCGACAGCGGATTATTAATTATTGAAGCAAGATATAAGTGGGGAATTGTTGCCGAAATTGATTTAAATCAATCGCAAGTTCAAAGAGCAATTTCAGCAGCGGCAGTACCTCAATACAAAAGAGCTGTTGCATTAACAGAGAGTACCCTCAGCATATTACTTGGTAATAATCCAGGCGTTATTGAAACGACATCAAGCTTGTTGGAAATGAATTTCCCTCCAGATATTCCAACAGGATTACCCTCTCAGCTTCTGGAAAGACGACCCGACATTAAACAAGCAGAGGCTGAGCTTATGTCGCAAAATGCACAAATTGGTGTGGCTGAGGCCATGCGGTGGCCATCCCTCAACTTAACAGGGTTACTTGGTGTTGCAAGTACTGATTTATCCTCCCTTACAACCGGAGGACTAGCCTGGTCTGCGGGAGGCAGCGTGCTTGGTCCCTTATTCCAGTTTGGAAAGAATAAAAAACGGGCTGAAATGGCCCAATTTGAAACTGAGGCGAAACTGTACGAATATGAAAGCACAGTATTACAAGCTTTTAAAGATGTTGAAGACGCTTTAATAAGTATACAAACATTGAAGGAGGAGTTGATAGCTCAGGAAATGCGATATAAAGCAGCAACAAACGCAGAGATGCTATCAGAAAACAGATATTCTTTAGGTGAAACTAGTTACCTGGAAGTACTTGACTCACAGCGCCAGTCGTTTGAAGCACAATTAGATTATACCCAAACCCGGACTAACTTATTATCAACCTACATTGAATTATATAAAGCCTTGGGAGGAGGATGGTTATCTCCGGAGGAAGAAACTGCAGCTAATACTGTACAATAAACTAAATACTTTTATGAAGCATATAATATTGATATTGCTAATCAGCATTAATGTGTGTGGTTTTGCACAATTTGAAAAATATTTTCATGACAAAACTTTAAGAATGGATTATTATCATAGTGGTAATAATAACCAGGAAGCATATTATTTTGATGAGTTAATTGAAGAACCATTGTGGGGAGGCTCGAAAGTTAATCTAATTGACACTTTCGAATATGGAAATTATTATTTAAAGATATTCAATAGCTCCAATGATTCCTTATTATACTCCCGTGGATATTCATCACTTTTTAGAGAATGGCAAACAACCAATGAGGCAAAAGAAATCCAACGATCATTTTCGGAGGCTGTTGTTTTTCCATACCCAAAACAAGAAGTTGATGTTGTATTGTATTCCAGAAACTGGGATGGCATATTTGAAGAGAAGTTCAGGCATAAAGTGAATCCTGACGACTACTTTATAAAAGAAGATCGGCACTTAGTTTATCCCACATTCAATGTTCATATTTCAGGTGATCCATCAAAAAATGTGGATATTGTTATTCTACCAGAAGGGTATTCGAGTGAAGAAATGGGCCTCTTTATTGATGATTGCCGAGCTTTCGCTGATGGGCTTTTTACTTACGCACCTTACAACAAAAACAAGGATAAGTTTAATATCGTAGGTGTATTAGCTCCTTCAAATGATTCGGGAAACGACATTCCTGCTAATAATATTTGGAAGCAAACACTGCTAAATACTAACTTCTACACCTTCGACAGCGAAAGATATTGCATGACGATGGATAACAAAAGTGTTCGTGATCTTGCGGCAAATGCGCCTTACGATCAGATTTATATATTGGTTAACAATGAAAAATATGGTGGTGGAGCTATTTACAATTATTACAATGTAAGCGTAAACAGCAACGAAATGGCAGCTCAAATTTTTATACACGAATTAGGTCATGGTTTTGCCGGACTTGCTGATGAATACTACACATCCTCAACATCATACAATGACTTTTATAATCTGGAAGTTGAACCGTGGGAGCCTAATATCACTACACTAGTTGATTTTGAGAATAAATGGAAAGAGATGGTTAAGAAAAAAACGCCTATACCAACTCCTGATACAGATAAATACAATGATAAAGTAGGTGTATTTGAAGGTGGAGGTTATGTTGCCAAAGGTGTTTACCGACCTGTTCACGATTGCCTTATGAAAAGCTTTAGTGGCGATGTTTTTTGCCCGGTTTGCTCAAAAAGCATTCAGGATATGATTTATTTTTATTCGGAGTAAATGTAGGCTAAATATTATTTTGTGTGCTGGACTTAACCTATGAATTTTGGAATGCTATTTTAACCGCTTGATTATGGGAAGTTAAGCTGTTAAAATCAAAAGCTAAACGGTTAATTTATGAAAGTCAAGCGGAGAAAATGGAAAGTCAAGCGCTTGAATTAAAAACTAAAGAGTATCTACCCAAAACCAACTCAACCTTAACCTCAATCTCAACCTTTTTTCTCTCTCGTTTTTACCACAAAGGAACACTAAGGACTAAACTAAGTTACACTAAGAATCACAGTATTGCACGAAGAGTAACCACAGTTGAATCATCTTTTTATAAATGGTAAAGAGGTTTGGTTAGTTCCTATGGTTATATGCATAATATACATCCCTGGGAGATAGCTGAGTAAATTTAGCTCAAAATCATCATGATTGTTAATAGTCCCACTAGCTTTTTCCTGACCTAATAAGTTAATTATGCGGTATGTGCTTACACCATACTCTTTCTTAGGTAGGTTTTTTACTTTTATCTTACTGCTAGCCGGATTTGGATAAATAACTAGCTGATTAACTACATTATTGCTAATTCCAACATACCAGGTTGTAAAAGTGTGAACATCAGACCAACTGGAATTGAGGATGCCGTTACAAACAGCACGAACATAAAAATCATATACAGTACCCTGATCAAGGTTTTCCAATAAATATTCTGTTACAGTAATTCCTTCAACAAGGTTACCACCACTAACTGTATCAAAGCCTGTTTCACCCCATATTAAATCCCAAGATGTTTCATCGCCTGATGGGATCCAATTTAGTAAGGCAGTAGTTTCATTGAGCCCCAGTCCATATAATCCAACAGGAGCAGAACACTCGGAGTAGTCCTGAAAATTTGCAATTATACTATGACCAGAAGTAACGGTAAATGAATAAACAGGATCTTCAGAAAGCAACTGCCCTTGCTCAGTCCAGGCAACAAATTTATAACCGTTAAATGTAGTTGCAATTAGTGTTGCTGTTTCGCCATAATAAAATTCACCGCCGCCTTCTGCAGTTCCATATAGTGGATTATTTGGTATAGCTGTAACCGTATAAACTTCCAGTGCAAAGTTTGCTATCAATTCTAAATTATTAAACGGCATTGTAAATGTATAAACCGGATTAGTTGATACCGGATCGTTACCGAAACTCCAATTTTGAAACTCGTAACCCACTGAGGCCGTAGCTAAAACTGTTACAGTTTGTCCGTACAAATAATTACCTTCGCCAGTTAATACACCACCAGCTAAAGGAGAAGCAACAAGATAAAGAGAATATGAATTTGCAAGATAATTGGCAAATAAAGTGTCGATACCACTTGTTTTCACAAATATATAAACAGAGTCAGTTGACATAATATTTCCATCTTCAGTCCAGTTCGCAAAATGAAAACCACTTGCAGGTATGGCGGTAACGGTAACTGTGTCACCAATAGTATATAAGCCATCACCAGTAGATATTCCGGCTGTATCAGGGTTATTAATTAATATAACCGGAAACAGAGCCTTAACCAAACCATTATTAAATTCGCTGGCAACAATAGTATCAACTACCAATACCGTAGATCCTGGCAAGAAACTAATGAAGGTGTTAGTATCACCAATAAATTCGAAATTCATATAAAAAACGGTATCAGGCCCGGTAAGGTTTATTGTTGAAATAGTATCCTCCCAATCTATTTTTAATATTGAATTCGTATCTATAACAGTTAAACCGGATAGTATGGATTCAGTAATTCCTGTATAACTAAGCTGGGTTGTATCGTAAGCTATTCTTAAATCTATTTGATTTACCATATCATAACCCGGCCCCTCCATAACCACAGGCATTTGAAACTGTTGCCCGTATTCTGTTAATATTGTATCCTGACTAACAGTACCTACCGGAGAAACCTGTGATATAGTTCCGTTTTCATAAATAACATTTTGAATGGTTTGCAAATTAACATTAGATATTTCACAATTCGATTTAAAATTCAAATCAGCAGGAAAACCTCCCATGTATTGCAGTTTAATATCCAAAAGAGAACCATCAATGTCATATCCTGTTCCAAAAGGAGCTGTATAAGTTATTGATATTTCGTCCTGGAACACATTATAATTACCAATCCATCCACCAACTAAGGTCATGTTCTGTATAGCTATAAAATCAATCAACAAAGTATCAATGTCAATTCTAAGTGTTATGGCTGAAACTTGTCCATTATCGCCGGTAAAGTCTAATGCATCAACTCTAATCATTAATATTCCTGGAGATGCAACAGTATCATGAATTATTATTGTTGGATCATTATCAGGGCTATCATTTGCAGGAAATAATGATGACGATTGACCAGTTAATCCAATAAATAAAAAGAAAAATATAAATATAGTTTGTTTAATAATATACATAACTGTCGTAAATTAATACTTATGTTGTATTGCTCTTTATTATTTAATTCTTACATTCATAATACTTAACCAAGGTACATAAATAAAATTATGAAGGTTATTCATCAGCTTAGGTATCAGAAAGCTATTGCAATTATTATACAAAGGTCTAAATATTTAATTGAATAAATTATTAAATTAAAATAATTTATATCAAGTTATTCTAAAATGCAAGCCCATTAACTAATCCTAAACGTATAATGGCTAAAAAAAAAATCATAATAATAACGGGAAGATAAGCTACATTGCAACTTTTACGCATATTTCCTGATACTTTAGTACTATGATCCTTAAATGTAAGAGATGTAATTTTCTTAAAGTTGTAAAACAAACCAAGAACAAAAAAGGCAAAGCAAAAAAGTAAATATAAATCGTAATAATTATACTGTGAAACGTGTGGTATTTTAAGGATTACAATAATAATTATTCCAATAACAATTGGAATCACTATTTGTGTTAAAAAGTATCTGCCTACATCACGATGACCCAACTTTTTGAAATACAAATTAGCCGAAACTCTAATGTGCTTTTGACTACGATATCCGAAAAACATTAAAAAGAATATTGATACCATCGCCAATAACCCTCTTAAAAAGAAAGGTACATGGAAGGCTCTTAAAGCAGTGCCAATACCAAAATTAAAAAATGCTCCAACAATTAAGTTTCCAAAAAACCACATTATAGATACCAAATAGATCCATAAAAACAAAATCTTTATACTCCGAACATATTTTCGTTGTTTTCGATATAGTAACTCAAAGAGCACCGCAGTAAGAAGAGTAAATGCGTTCCCAACAAAAAAAACAAGTATTAAATCCCCTGTTGTCCATGCTTTTCCGGAGTGTGTAAAACCATAATAAAAAAGCTCAACATCGAAGCCCAGAAAACTTGCAATTATCATTGAAAATAAATTGAAAGCAAATACCACAAAATAGTACGCAATTAAAAAATACACTACTGAATTAATTGCGACACAGGTATCAAATTTGTTAATTTTTATACTTGCTGCCATAATCAATATTTAAATGATAAAATTAACTGTAAATAAAATTAATCGATTATTTTATATAAAAAAACCCCAGATTAACTGGTAACCCGGGGTTTAATAATAAGCTTAAGTATACCAGGAAATTAATCTTCCAATTCTTCCTGATTATCTTTATAGAGTTGATAAACTTTTTTGCTACCATAAGCAGCAGCAAGTCCGATTAAAATAAAAGCTCCACCCCCAATAGGTGCACCGCCTCCCAAGGGAGGATCTCCACCCGTATTCGGATCTCCACCTGGATCACCAGGTTGTGAAACAGGAGGTGATTTGGTTTGTGCTGGCGCTACATATGACAACACAAAAAAGAAACTTGTAAAGATTGCTATTAAAATATTTTTCTTCATATCTATCGTTTTTTTTGTTGTCTTAATTATTTAATAAATACTTTTTGTGTTGACACCCTATTACCATCAGCAACTTTTACAACGTAATATCCTGAATTGAAAATAGGAATAAGTACTTGGTTAGCATTTGCATTAACTGTTGCAATTTCCTGTCCTAACAAGTTATATACGGAAATATTTGTCTGGTTAAAGCCTTCCAAATTAACCTGAATAGTTTGATCATAAGCAAATATCATAATATCATTTTCAGGTGTTTCGGTAACATCAGTAATGCTAAAGAACAGATTAAATCTATTACTAATATCAGCATTATAAGTGAAGGTATAATCTTCAACTTTTAGATTAGTAACTTGTCCAGTTAACTCATCTTTTAAGTAAAGATTGTCAAAATCAAGAGCTTCTGTAACAGAAATTGTCATACTATTTCCATCAGCACCTGATACATCTAAGCCAATCGCTTCATTTGCCTCAGGCAAAGAGTTAATCGACATAAAGTCATTAGCTGTTGAAAAAATCTGAGGGTATTCTGTGTTAAAGCTAAAGAATTTATGAGCATCTAAATTACCATCAAAAATAGTTGTTGCGCCATCAATAATTCTTATAACAGTTTCATCGGTCAAATCAGCATCAGTAAGCTCAAGACGAATAATTTGTCCGGCATCCATTTGGTTCTTAAAAGTAACCGCATTATGCACACAAACACTACTGGTCATTGCTAATGATCCGGCAGCCGATGCCTGCACAAAAAATCCCTGATTCATAGCAATATATTGGCTACCACCATTACTACCTACACTACTTATATATGATGCCCAAGTTCCATTGTTGTACACATATGTTGCATTATTAACATTGGTTCTTGTCCAACCACTGGCTGCATCCCAATCAATTGCTGAGGTAAAAGGATTTCCAACGAAGTTAAATCCATTCCCACTATGGGTTACACTCCTGCTAACAGGTCCAGTTCTAAAATCACCGGTAAATGTATAAGTTTGATTTCCCGAAGCTATCCAGGTCATCCAACCTTCCATATTTCCAAGAGACTGACTCAATTCGGTGATACTAGTATATGTATCATCGCTTTCATTATACGATTTTAACCATACATTAGGGCTTCCACCAAGGTAAAGATCATTAGCTGTAAGACCGGTAACAGGAGATGATATGCCATGCCATTGCCCGGCAGTTACATAACTCTGTACAGAAGTTGTACCAGTAACGTTTAGTGTACCTCCGCTGTTAATGAATGAACCATTTCCTCCTGAGCCTGACTTAACAAGTAAATCTGTTGCTACACTAAGAGAAATACCACTATTAAGGGTAAGTTGACCACCAGCATTAACAGTCAAACTATTACATGTACCATTAGCATCAACAGTCACAGTAGTACTAGTTCCATCTGAAATTGTAACATCATGACCCAAACCTGGTTGAGTTGCACCACCAAGATACCCAGTCCATGTAGAAGCTGCATCCCAATCACCATTTGAGCCTGTTAAAGTAGTATATCCTTCGACACTTCCATCTACCATTGGTGGGTAATACGAAGTAAAAAATTCATCCAAAAACTCAACATCTTTGAGGTTAATAGTAGTTTGACCCCCTAAAAAAGTGAATTGTATATCTAATATTTTACCATCTGGCCAGGCGAATCCAACAAATGCCTGGTCTTCTATGTTAAACTGTAATTCTCCAGCTGAACCATTTGGTGTCACTGATATATTCAAAGGTGGAAAACTAGCATTTAAATTTGTATAACCAACGTAAGTCAAAACGTTAATATCAAAATCCAAAGGGATAGTAGCTATGATAATGTTACCATAATTTGAAGATATATCAGATGAATTTATTGGAACAAGAACTGTAGTTCCAAAATCAGGTCCTGAAAAAACCTGATCAGTTGTAGTCACAGTTTGTGCATTTACAATCATCACAAGTAATAAACTTGCGATAACAAATTGTGTTTTAAAAATAATTTTTTTCATATTATATAATTTTTGGTTTCTACAACGGTGGTGTATAACTTGCATTCACATCTCCTGAACATATTCCAGTAACATTGGCTCCAGTTAAGTTGGCTGAAGAAACGGTTATGCTTGATTGAAGAAATATCCAATTAGCTGCTAACCATCCAGCAGTAGAAGCAGTATTTACCCTATTTCGTATAATCGCGTAATCAGCCAATGTAACAGTATTGCTTGTATTAACATCAGCAGCTGTCCAATAAATACCAGCCAATACAGGTGTCCCATTGGTTACAAATGCTCTTACAATTGCATAATCTGCAAGTGTTAAACCACCTCGTGCCTTTGTCGTGGATGCATCTAACAAATAATTACCTGCCGTCACGTTGGTAAACGTAAAGTTGCCTGTAGCGTTAGTAGTTGTAGTTGCTATCGTAGTTAAGCCATCAGAGGTTTTTAAATATACAGTTGAACTTGTTATTGGACGCACAGCACCAGTTGTATTTGCATATTTTAATACACCACTTACAGAGAATAAAGCATTTAATACAATTGACTCAGTAACATTTGACCCAGAAACAATAACACTACCTGTAACAGTTGTATATCCTGTTTTCGAAACAGAATATGCATAAGTATTATTAACCAAATCACTGAAAACATAAGTTCCAGCTGCATAAGTTGTACCATCAAATATTATAACAGCATCGGTAATTGGTGATGATGCTCCATCTACAACGGTGAATGTTACAGTATATAATGCTTGCAATGTAACCGGTTCAGTAACATCTGACCCAGAAACAATAACATTACCTGTAACAGTTGTATATCCAGTTTTCGAAACTGAATAAGCATATGTGCCATTTCCAAGATCGTTAAATGAATATAGCCCGGCAGCATAAGTTGTTCCATCGAATGGAATTACAGCATCTGTTATTGGGTTTGTACCATCAGTTACAGTAAATGTTGCTGAATAACTTGCCACAGAGCCATCAACAAAAGTTACCGGTATTGTTACCAGATTTACTGATGTAGCAATTGATCCGGGAGCAAAAGTAACTGCTGCTTCGCCACCACCTGCGTCATAATTAAAGATAAGTGTAACTACACTCCCATCAGTTAATGTTGAACTTGCAGTATTGCTGCATTGCATATTAATTTCTCCACTTCCATTGGCATTCACGACCCAACCACTTAATTGTTGAACAGTATAACCAGTGTAAGTTAGTTTGGAAATATCAAAGTCTAGGTTTAAAGTCATTGCACCCAATTGATATGAACCGAAATCGGCAGCATCAATAGGTACACTAACAGAACCTGATGGTGTTCCTCCTACTGAGGATACAGTTAATGTTGGTGTTGTACTGGTTGGTACAACAGTCCCATCAACATATGAACTAGCCAGCGGATTTGTTGAATTGGTAATTTCACATCCCGGAACAAAAGCAACAGCTGCATTTCCTCCATAGTACACGAAATCAATATCGAATATAGTTGTAACTGATGTAAAGTCCTGAGCAGTCCCTGTCCAGTTAATAGTTAGCAACCCGCCATTTGCAGAGGCCACAACACCTGTAAGTACTGAGTTATCTATACTTACGAAGGCTAGTTGTGTTTCATCAAATGAAACTTCAAGGGTAATAGCATCAACGCTACCATACCCTGAGCCTTGTATGGTCACTGGCATGTCAATTGAATTGCCAATGGGCTCGGTTAAATCGTCTAAACTAACTGTTCCAACACTTGCTCCTTGTGTAACTGTACCATCAGTATAAGTTGTTGCAATAGGTGTTAGAAACTCAACAATTTCACAATTAGCTTCATCAAAAGTTATATAGGATGAAAAACCGCCTTTGTTATAAAATTGAAGATCGAACAACTTTCCAGATGGACTATTAGTATATCCGGGAGCTGCAGTATAGGTTATAATTATTTTATCAATGGCCGCATTATAATTGGCGACCCATGTACCCGTTAGTGTAGTATTTGTGATTCCGGTATAATCCAGTAAATCTGAATCAAACTCCATGTACAAGGTAATGGCACTTACGTCGGTATATCCATCCATATCAACTTGCACCAGAATATCTCCTGGGGCTGCATTGCTTAGACTCACAACCTGAACCGTTTGGCCTATTACACCCTGTGCAGCAATCAGCAACACTACTAAGAGTTGTAATATATATTTTGTCATATTTTTGAGTATTTAATTGTTTAAATTTAAATTTCCAAAAAACTATAATTTTTCATTGTACTATCACTTTTAAGTTTGATAATAACTGGTCATTATTAAACAAGCTAAGTATATATGAACCGGATGTTATGTTTTCAAGATTTAAAGAAAACAACTGTCCAGTAATTACGCTACCTATTTTATTTTTTTTAACCACATTCCCATTCAAACTTATCATAATCAAACTAGCATCTTGAATATTTTGATTGAATATACAATTCAAATATTCATGTGCCGGGTTAGGATAAATGTTAATGTACGATTCTTCTTCAGTTTGATCATAATCACCAATCCCACTTGTAATAACAAAAAGTTCACTGGTACTTGATCCTTCACTACAATACCCATTCGACAACATCCCTCTATATAAATTTCCATTCATTGAAGTACTAACTTCAGTGATTATCAACTTAGTAGAATTAACGCCTTCAAATGGAGAATTTTCGTTAAGATCAAACCATCCTTGGCCGTCATTTTGTTGCCAGTTACAAGTAACCTCGCTTGAAAGCCCAACCAACTCAATGTTAGCAGCACTATTTTCAACAAGCGATTGAGTAATTGGATCAGGAGTAACGGAACTTAAGCTAATCAAACTACCATTGCTGTATTTAACATCATCAATGATACTTAAGTTGGTTCTCGCGATTTCACAAGACTCTAAAAAATTAAACTCTTCAGTATTACCTTTCAATAGAACTCTAACATCACATAACACACCATTTTCAACCGACATTCCTGTAAGGCTTGCCCAGTTAAATGTTATGTATCCATTATGGATATTTTCAGCTCCAACGAAATTACCAGTAGATAAACCTTCGTGTAAATTTTCGAAGCCAACTAATTCAATATTATTACTGTTTACACCTATATATATAGTAAACGCAGCAATATCTACAAAGTTTTCAATCTCAACCGGTATTAATATTTCCGAATTACTACAACCTGAATAATTCCCAATTTTCATAGCAGTTTCACCTAACAAGCAAGTTGGCAGAGCCAGCAAGCTTATCGTCAGGGCGACTACGGTTGAAATTTTGGTTATTATATGTTGTAGTTTCATTTAATGTATTCTTTACAATATTAATTATAGTTTAAAATAAACTGTTTGGGGTTATAGCAACCCCAAACAGTTTTAAAAATTGGAATTAGTTTACAACAATCATCCTCTTAACAGTAGAGAAAGTATTAGTCTCTCCCTGTAGTGTGATAGAATAGAAATAAACACCAGGATTAATTTCTGTATTGTATACAAAACTTTGAACTCCCGCTTCTTGTACAGCCTCAACCACAGTTTCGATAACAGACCCCATACTGTTTAGTATAGTAACCTTAACTTTTCCAGTTTCTGGAAGTGTATAAGTTATTGTTGTAGTATTATCGAATGGGTTAGGATAATTACTAGCTACTAATTCAGATACATTTATATGAATCTTATCAGTAGTTACACCAATTGTCTTCAATGTAAGATCTGAAATTGGAGTAGCAGTAGCATCCGCAAGTTCTGTGTTAGCTGCAAGTGCAAACAATTCAGTATTTGCAGGAATTTCGGCAAGTACACGTACTTTAATAAGTGCAATAGCTTCATCAGCTACAACATCTCTGGTATCAAGGTTAAACCAGCCGATATTAAGCATTCCTTCTTCATTATTTATATTAACGTAATCTTTATCGTAGTTTGTTTCCAATACTTCAATAAGGTCATTACGGAAAGTCATAAATAATGAAATAGCATTTAGTTCAGCATCGCGATCAACGCTAACTGGTATAGTTATAATCTGGTCAACTTTTGTACCAACCTCATTTTCGTAAACAAGATCAATCGCTGATTGAGATTTAAATCCACCACTTGTTGGTACATAACTTCCATTAATGTCACCTTCAGCTTCATAATAAATGTTCATAAAGTTAGCTTCTGGTAACCAAGGTAAAGATGTGGAAGTATACTTATGATCTACTGCATCATCGAAGTAAAAATAATCTTCTCCACTGTGTGTAAATTCAATATCATCACAAACAACATTTTTTGTTACACAGTAGTCAAAGTAGGAACTCCATGTGATCTCTGGTAAGGTATTAACCATTCTACCTGCAACGGCAAAGTTAGGGCTGAACATATTTGAACCACTATTAGGATAAGTTCCCAATAATCCTACTGCACGATAATTAACAATCAAAGCATCAAGTGCTGTTATTGTTGTTCCAGAAGTATTTACATCTGCAATGTTATTCGAATAGAATCCATATGTTGGAGAATCAGTAGTTAAACCTACCCATGGATATGAACTATTAAGATCACTTCCAGCAGCCATTAATTGAATAGCATATGCATCTGTAGCATTAACACCGCCCCAATTGGTATAGGTATATGACGCTCCAAGAGCCACATTAGGTGAAGGTGGAGATGGGTGATATGAAAGACCACCGTCCCATACTTTAACGTAATATGATCCTGAACATCCATCCGCTACAGTTGGAATTGTAAAGCCATAATAAGACATTAATGTACTATCTTGTCCAGATACACCAAGCATTAGGTTTGGTTGTGATGTATATGTATCTCTAAGAGTATTTGAGTTATCATAAAACTCTACGTAGAAATAATCCTCAGGATATGTTCCTCCTATGTTTGTAGGGAACGGAGTTGGCATATAAGTCTCAAATTCATTCCAGTATTTAATCTGCCCCTCAAAAGTTGGCTCAACTTTAGTAACAGTCAGTGGTGTAGCAGTTGTTTCGCAAGCAGGAGATAATATTGGATCAACTGATGCAACAAGTGCAAGACCACCAGATGTTGTATATTGATCCCATGTTACACTAACTGAAGTTCCTGTCGTTTGTGTAACCGTTCCATTAAACAATCCTCCTGTAACCGTCCATGAATAAGTAATATCATTAGGATCATTACATGTGGCTAAATCATTCACAGTATATGTAACTGTCGAACAAGTATAAACTTCATCAGATCCAACTATTTCAGGATCCGGAGTATCATAGAATGTAACAGTGGTTGATGAAACTGTTTCACATCCACTTATTTGTGATACTGCATACTCAAATGTATAGTCACCACATTCAGTAACAGTAACATCGGTCATGTCAGAATCAGAAGCACTAAACGTCGAGGTTCCTGGTCCAGCGGATTGTGTCCACAATACATCTGGCATACCACAAGACGTAGTAAAAGCTCCTTCCAAACCAGTTGTAAGTCCACAAACTTTGTCATCTGCTGTAATACCTACACCAGTTGGTAAATCGTAAAAGGCTACCGCAACAGTATTTGAAACTGTACATGATGGTCCGTTTGTTACTGAGAATGCAAATACATAATCACCACAAACATCTACAGCTACATCAGAAGCAACTGTGGTTGAAGAACTGAAGGTAACAACTCCCGGACCACTAACCTTAGTCCACTCAACCGAAGATGGTGTTGGACCAGCATCACATGAAAGTACATCATATGATCCTAAAAGGGATGTGCTAAATACTCCTGTAACTTCACAAACATCTTCATCTGTACCAGCATCAACGTTAGTTGGCAGATCATAGAAATAAATGGTTGTTGATGATACTGTTGAGCAACTGGCTGGACCACCTGTGGTTACTGTAAAGTCGAGTATATATTCACCACATTCTGTTGATGAAACTGTAGTAGTATTTGCAGTTCCTGTTCCAAATGAAATAGTTCCTGTTCCTGTACTTGATACATTTTTAGACCATGCTACAGTATTAGTACCACACGAACTGGAAGTATAGCTTCCTGTAACTGAAGTATTATATCCACCATCTTCACAAACCTCCTGATCTACACCTGCATTTAAGTTGGTAGCCAGATCATAAAAATCAACAGTTACCGTACTTGATACTGTACATAATCCTCCATTGGTAACATCCATTTGGAATTCATAAGTACCACATGATGGTGCAGTTATTGATGGGGTGAGAGTAGTTCCACCAGTTATTGAAGCTGTAACTCCACTAATTTGGGTCCAAGCTACGGTTGTAGTACCACAAGTAACTGCATCGTAACTACCGCTAAGCGTTGTGCTGTAAACACTACTTGATTCACAAACATCCTGATCAGTTCCCGCATCTACATTTCCAGGTAGATCATAGAAATAAACTGTTGTTGATGATACAGTTGAGCAACTGGCTGGACCGCCTGTGGTTACTGTATAATCGAGGAAATATTCACCACATGCTGTTGATGTAACGGTGGTAGTATTTGCATCAAATGAGCCAAAAGTAATAGTTCCAGTTCCACTTCCACCATTACGAGTCCAAGCAACAGTATTAGTGCCACATGAACTGGCTGTATAACTTCCTGTAACTGAAGTACTGAATCCACCATCTTCACAAACGTCCTGATCCATACCTGCAACAACATTAGTTGCCAAATCGAAGAAATCAAATATACAACTCATACTCCTGGAAATTAACCAAACCATTAACATTAATAAGGTTTAGTGAATTAAGGTCAAAGCTAAACTACTTAAGATCCTATTATCTTATTAAGCGAAGTGGACACTTTGATGTAAAGTATTACTTGAGTAATAATTCTGACGTTAAACTATCCGGGGCTAATCCCCTGAAGCACTTTCTACTATTTGGTGGTTTTGAAGGAAGAAGTCCTTCTGATAAATTTGATAGCAATTACTATATTGATAATAACCCAGATGTATTGGATTCTGGAATGAATCCACTGCTTCATTTTTTAAAATATGGAGTAAAAGAAGGACGAGAAGCTAGTTATAAAAATTTAAAATTATTTGCAACTTCAGATGATGAGAAAATTATTCTTAATAACTTAAAAAGTTATCCATTGGATAGGTCAGACTTTAAACCAAAGCTAGTTGCAAAGAATATTCCTGTACATACTGCCATGGTTGATATAATCATATGTATTCATAATGCAGTAGAAGATGTTAAAAAATGTCTTTCATCAATAATCCGTTTTACTACACAACCCTACAGGCTTATTCTTATTGATGATGGTAGCGAAGAAGAAACGAAAGGTTGGGTAAATGAATTTTCCAGTATACATGGATGTAATTTAATTCGAAATGAAATTGCACATGGATATACTAAATCTGCAAATCAAGGTATAAATATTTCTTCTTCACCATATTTATTATTGTTAAATAGCGATACAATAGTTGGCAATATTGAATGGCTTGACCGATTAGTATTGTGTATTCAAAAAGACGAAAAAACAGGTGTAGTAAGTCCTTTATCTAATACTGCATCGTGGCAATCTATACCTAAAGTTTTTTCAGGAGAAGATTGGGCTGAGAATTTAATTCCTGATGGATTCTCAATTGAACAAATGGCCAATATGGTATCTGAGGACTCTATATGCATTTATCCTGAGATACCATTTTTAAATGGGTTCTGCTTACTATTCAAAAGAGAATGTATAGATTCTGTTGGTTCCTTTGATGAACATTCATTTCCTGATGGGTACGGAGAGGAAAATGATTTTTGCATTAGAGCTATAAAGAAAAACTGGAGGCTAGCAATTTCTGATGATGTCTACATTTACCATTCTCAATCAAAGAGCTATTCACATTCTAAACGTCTAAGATTATCAAAAAATGCAGGAGTTTTTCTTGAAAAAAAACATGGTAACAGTATAATCTCAACAGGTGTTGAGAAATGTCGCAATAATCTTGCCTTACATAGTTTTAGGTCGCGATCTATACATTATGCAGCCCTAAATGAAGCCCAAAAAACGTGTAGAACTAACTATAGTAGCAAAAAAATTCTGTTTGTTTTGCCCGTTGCACAGTTAGGAGGTGGGGCAAATATAGTTATGTCAGAAGTAAAGGCCATGCGAGAGATGCAAATTGATTGCTATATTGCCAACACATTAGAATATAAAGGTTTATTTGAACAAAATTATTCAACTAATGATGTACCCATTATTTATTTTGATAGCCCAAATGATCTTTCAGATAAGCTTGATTATTTTGACGTAATTATTGCTACTGCTTACAGCTCTATGGAATGGATTAAGACTGCAATTACAATTAAAAAATCAAAAATAATTGTTGGTTATTATATTCAAGATTTTGAGCCATATTTTTTTCCTGAGAGTAGTAATCTGAGAAAGAAAGCGTTAGAATCATACAAATTGATCACAGATGCAAAATGTTTTACTAAAACAAAATGGAATCAAACCGAGATTAAGAATCAAATAGGAATAACTCCAGAAATAGTTTCACCAAGTTTAAACCTAGATATATTTAGGCCACACCATAATAAATCATTTAACGAGAAGATACTTATTACAGCTATGGTCAGACCTGATACTCCAAGAAGGGCGCCTGAAATGACTCTTAAAGTCCTGGAGAAAGTGAAGAAAAAGTATGGAAGCATAGTAGAAATATATACTTTTGGATGTGAGCCGTCAGAGACAATTATTAGTTCATACGAAAAAAAATTTAAGTTTATCCATTTGGGAATACAATCTTCAACCGATCTTGCTATATTATTTAACATGAGCCACATTTTCATTGATATGTCACAATTTCAAGCAATGGGATTAACAGGCATGGAGGCCATGGCATGTGCTAACGCAGTAATTCTACCAGTTTCAGGAGGTGCGGATACTTTTGTTGAGAGATATCAAAATGGATTCCTTGTGGATACAGAAACTGAAGATGAGTGTCTTAATGTTGTCGATACACTTATTAATGATAGAAATCTCTTATCAAAAACGGCTTATCAGGCATTAAAAGACATATGCCAGTATTCACCCTATTTTTCTGCTCATAATATTTTAAACTGCTTATTTAGCACCAACAATAATTGAAAAATATTTTCATTCTACCCGAATATTGGAATAGCAACTTCATCGGTGCATGTGGATGGATAAGACTATTGAATCCTTTTCTAAATCCTAACATTTCAGGCCACTTTAATGTTGAATATGGGTATTCGCTGGAAACAGCCAAGAACAACCCTGATGTTGTAATTTTTGAGAGACTATGGCATCCAAATGATACTAATATATATGAATATCATAAACTACTAATATCACTAAAAAAGAAAGGGGTAAAGATTGTTTACAGTATTGATGACAACTTAATCGACTTCCAGATATTCCAAAAAAACGACTGGTTTTCGTCAAATCACTTGTCCGTAGTAAATCTCTTTATGCATTATGCTGATGTAGTAGTTGTGTCAACACCTTCTTTGAAAGAAAGGTTATCTGCAATCAATAATCGCATTAATGTGATCTTGAATGCTGTCGATCCCAAAAATATCAAAGAGAATATTGCTAATAGGAATAATGATAAAATCAAATTTGGCTTCTTGGCTTCCCCCGATAATGAAGCTTATCTATTTTCAATACTTGAACCATTAAAGGCTATATTACATCGTTATAAAAATCATGTACTATTTGAAATCATAGGTCACAATAGTCCATATCTTTCCCCTGCATTGTTTAAGTCGCTGCCTGTTAAGTTAGTAGTTCCGCCCGATGCATCTTACAAAAAATATACTAACTGGTTAAGAGATAATTGTAATTGGGATTTTGGAATAGCGCCTATCATTAAAAATAATTTTACAAAATGTAAATCGGATATGAAATTCCTCGATTTTACCCAATTGGGGATACCTGGTGTATATACTGACTATACTCCTTATGATATTGTGGGAGAAACCAAAAGTGGCCTGCTAGTGCAGGGAGATTGGATAGAGAAATTATCTCTAATGATTGAGAATCATGAAAAAAGAACTGAACTTTTGGACTCTGCAATTGATTATGTTTCTAACTTTCGCAATACAACTATTCAAATTTCAGAATGGAAACAATTAATTGACAAACTATAAAATGAAACGATTATTACAGTTTCTTGGCATTGACAAACAAGCACCTGAAGATCTCAAAACAACTGAGAATCATAGCCCTAGTAATAAACCTCAATATAAAAGAGTTGATGAGGAAGAATTTTTTCTGCCAATAAAAGGGCTGGATATTGAACCATACCTAGCAATTGAGGATTTACAAGGAATACATCATATTTCTCGTTATCATTGGGCAAAAAAGGTTTTACAATCAATGGAACCACGTAGTATAATTGACATCGCCTGTGGAGCAGGATACGGATCTTATATCTTGGCCAAAGAATTCAGTGATAGTCAAGTCAAGGGAGTTGATTATGATTCAAGGGCAATAAATCATGCTGTCAACACATATAGATCAAACAATCTAAGGTATAGGCACGGTGACATGGTTCTATGGGAAGTCCTTAACGGCAATGGCCAAACACTTGGCAAACATGATGTGATAATTTCCTTTGATACAATCGAGCACATAAATCATCCTGAAATTGCTCTACTGCGAATAGCACAAAACTTGGAGGACAATGGTGTTCTTATATTAAGTACTCCAATAAGTTTTCCAAAAACAGACTTAAGTCCTGCTTGGACAGCACATAAAATTGAATATGGAGCTGCCGATCTTACGAATCTGTTAAAGCGTTATTTTCACGAAGTGCTTTTACCCGAAGAAGGTAACCTTCCTAATCAAGACTTTTGGACAGAGTATATTAATAAAGACAAACAGAGATATTTAACGATCTCAAATCCAATTGTATGTAAAAACCCAATCAGAGTATAGTTGCTTATCAAAATAAATGAATTCGACAAAGAAAAGGAGAAATAGATGAATATATCAACTCCTCAAGTCACTCAAATAATCACATATTTATAACATAAAATCACATTTCAATGGAAGAATTTTTAACAATGGTACAATCTGTAAATCCTAATTTCAAGCTGGAAGATTTGGATAAACCATTTAACATTGCAGGAATCGAAAGTATGGATCTTGTAGTTTTGAGAGTCTCCTTTGAAAAGAAATTTGGACGTGTTGTCCCCACTTCAACTTGGCTAAACTTTACTACCATTTTGCAGATAATAGAATTTTACAAAACCTAATGTGCTGATGGCCTATAAATTACTAGATGGAGATGGAAAATATTAAGAATGTAACAGTAAACATGCCTCAAATGGCTTTAGAGGCATTATCGGAAAACTGGTTGTTTAAGGAAATCGGGAGTATACATTGGGATATGATATGTAAAGGGCTTAGAACTAAATCATTTGACTTGAAAGACGATAATGGAAATAGACTTTATGCCACTTTCATCCGGATAAGAATAATATTGTTTAGTTCGTTAGACCATTTTCGTGAAAACGATGAGATAAATATAACAGGGGATATAAAAAGATTTGGGAATAGCCTTTATAATAGTAATATCATCCTCGATGGAAACAACAAAAATATCAAGGCAGAACTATTGACTAGCTTTTCAATTAGAAATGATACTGATAACAACAAACTTGTAAAAAGTCAGCCTGCTGATGTTGAAAATTCAATTTCAGAATATTATTCAATTCCAGAGTTTGCAAATGAATATAGACTTATCAAAAAAGGCGTTCTGAAGGAAGTAAAAAGTGGCAATACTGCTTTTAGTGTAAATGAAGACTTTATTTTTGAAACAAATTATATAATTAATCCATACTATGACTTAAATGGTGTAGGATTACTGTATTTCGCTTCCTATCCCATAATTAGTGATTTTTGTGAAGCACAATACTTTAATAAAGAATTTAATAATGCAGAAAAATGGGAGCAAAGTTATTATACTTTAACAAGAGATGTTTTTTATTATGCAAACTGTAACATTGATGATGAAATAAACTACAAACTTCATTCTTTCGAATTTATTAAAAATGACAAAATAAAATTGTGTAGCACACTATACCGGAAAAGTGACAATACAATTTTAGCCAAGATATTCACCATAAAATCAAAAAAAGCCAAAAGATTATAAACACTTACTGATAAGTATGTTTTCACTTAAAAACAAGAAAGTTTATAACATAAGTTTAATCATTGTTACAATGATTTTTCTTTCAATTTTGATTTCTATTGCATTGTCAATGGGAACAATTTCAAACCAGTCAGTTGTACTAGCAAACAAACCGGTAGGATTGATAAAAAAGGGAAATCTTTTTCTCCAGGAAATCCCAATGAGTAAACAATATCTCACTCGCGTTGATATTTTAACAGCAACATGGAATAGAAACAATAGTAACAATAATGAGATTGTGGTTTTAAATAGTGAGTATGAGATTCTATTCAGAAAAACGATTAACTCAATTGATATCCCTGATAATAATAATTACTCCATTTATTTTAGCAAGAGTATATATGTAGAGGATTGTAAATCTTTATATATTGGTGTTTATTCAATGGATGGGAATGATGAGAATTGTATTACTATTTGGACAGACACCACAAGTTCATTTGGAAAACTGTTTCTTGTTGACATAAATGAGAATATTATTACTAATTCTATTCTAAATAACCCACACAAAAACCTTGATGGCAGCTTATGTTTGAAAACATATGAATCTTCATTTCTTAAGTCATTCCAAAATGCAATAATCATATTAGTACTATCAGCTTTACTTTTTTCGGCATTACTTATCTATTTGCTAAATAAGTCAAAGTTGATTTTACAGCAAATCATTACACCTGAAAAGCTTTATCTATTTTTCTCTATTAGTTTTGGATTACTCTTTTTAACTATTTCGCCACCAATTACTGGACCTGATGAGGGTGGACATTTTTATAGATCATATCAAATATCTCAAGGCAATTTTTTTAAGGTTAATCAAACTGTTCCAAAATCATTACAAACAATTCTTCACAGGGGATTTCTTTACCCCAATAAAAAAACTTCTATAGATAGTATTCTCTCATTGCATAAAATAATTCTCCAACCTGAAGAAAAGATAAACTCATGGACCTACGACCCAGTTATACCGTATATTCCGCAAGCTATGGGAATTGCTGTGGGCAGAATTATGAATGTCCCACCTACTGGTTTGCTCTATCTGGGAAGACTTTTCAACCTGTTAGTTTCTATCTTAATTCTTTATACTGCAATTAAAACTACACCCATTGGTAGCTGGATTTTCTTTCTTATATCATTAATGCCAATGTCATTGTACCTTATGGCTTCTTTATCTCATGATGGAATGACCATAAGCCTGTCATTCTTACTTATTGCTTTACTATTAAAATATGCTCTAAATAATACTCAGATATTAAAAATTCGACAAGTCTATTTTTTATTTTTTATAGCTATACTGCTTGCACTTTGTAAACCTCCATATTTCCTGACGGGAATATTGTTTTTATTGATTCCTGTTAAAAGAATAGGGTCATTAAAAAAATATATTACAACCTTCATTATTTTCATGGTAATCCTAATGACTACCTATCCTGCATGGTATTCTATTCGTGGATTACTTACCACAATTCCATTGATGCATTTGCCTTTAGTATATTTTCAGTTTGGCGCACCAAACCCACAAATCATGTTTTTACTTAGTAATATATTTGAGTTTATTCAATTGATGTTCACTGATATATTTATTCATCACAGAGACTTATATTTAACTAGTTTTTATGCAAACTTTGGTCTATTGGAACTCCCATTACCCAAAATGATGGTATTGACTTTTCTTGGTTTGACTCTATTAACTACAATAGTTACACCCACAATAAATATTAATCTATCCTGGTGGAAAAAATTCTGCATTTTTTTAGTATTTATTGGATGTGTTGTCATGATTGAAGTAGCTGCTTATCTGTATTTTACACCAGGTGGAGTGAGTTTTATTAATGGAGTCCAAGGTAGATATTTCATTCCCATCACTCCATTATTCTTCTTGCTTTTTTATCCATCGAAGATCGGAGCACCCATATTCTCAACTCTATTTCGTAAAGTTAGTTACATGGTATCTTCTGTACGAGTTGTTGAATTGCAAAATTCCTTAACCTTTTTAAAAAATTATATACTTCTCATAGCAGTAAGTTTTTCATTTACGGCATTATTGTATAGCACGCTTGTAATAATTAACAGGTTCTATATTATTTAATTTTAGATTACAATTCAACTATGCTTTTCAATTCACTAATCTTTATTTTTCTTTTCCTACCTGTGTGCCTGATTATCACTTTGATTTTACCACAAAGGTTTAGAAATAATTTGCATTTGCTGGCAAGTCTGGTTTTCTATGCTTGGGGGGGGTGGCTTACTTGCTAGTA
>JABMPH010000333.1 GCA_013203805.1 Bacteroidota bacterium
AACATTACCACCACCAAAGGAGGTGGTTTTAAGATGATAATAAAATAACTAATCAGGCGATATATATTTATAACAACCTGAGAGCTCATTTAAGCTTAGAACTCAGAAAACCAGCTGAAGTACATATGAATCCTGATTTAGAATACAAATCATACAAAAAAAATAAAAAGAATATTAAACAATTAAAATCTAGTAAATTGCACAAATCTTTGAAAAATGCCAATGAGCCAAAAATGTTATTCTGAAATTTTTTTGGTCACTTAAAAAGACCAAAAAAAAATTCGGAAATAACAGTTTTGCGGACTTTGAACAAAGTAAATAATTAAAAAAAAGGTCAACCTATATCAGGATAATACACTTGGGAGAATAGACTACTGGATGCGTAGATTCTTCAAATTTGACAAAGGTCAAAAATCAACACGTTCTAAACTTTTGTCACACACATGGTATACATCACAAACTGAAATATGTACTAATATTATTTTTAAGTCAGCAAAATTTGCCAATTCTTTATTCCAAAAGGTGCTCAGCAAGCACCACACCATCGGTTTGCCCGATAGGTTGACCGAGATATTCGGTCTTAAAAAACCAGTTACAACCAGTAAGACAACGCAAAACAAATACTTTGTTCAGGCCTGTATCAAACACTGGTGTAAAGGAAATTCAATAAAGTGTTATAATAAAAGCGGCTGCTTGCTTCGGGTTGAAACCACAATAAACAAACCGGATTTGCCCGGTTTAAAGCTGAAAAAGCAAGCCTGTAACTTACAGGCATACTATTGGTATGGATTCGATTGCAACAGTCGCTATTTTAACACTATTGGAGATATTGATATAAATTATCTGGGTTCTGATAATTTTGAAAAATATCAAAATGCTGTTTATACAAAAAATGGAAATCGAATTGCTGCACCTGATCTTAGAAACAAACAACAAATAGAATTGTTGTTAATATTGCTCTCGCCAAACAATTATGTAATAGGATTCAAAAACAAAGATTTGAGAGAAAAACTAGGGCCAGATTGGAAAACTGCAAAAATAGCATACGAATTAAGAAAACTAAGAGAACGCGGTGCCATAAAAAAGATCAAAACCTCTCATTACTATAAACTTACAGAGGAAGGGTATTTATGGTTATTTTATTCATTTTATAACTATTCATATTTTATAAATCTATTAGTATCCGCTAGTTACAAGAAAGAACTAAAAGTGTTTGTTGACAACACCTCTAAAATTGAAAGTGCATACACTCAGATAAACAAGGCTGTATCCATTGTCATGGCTGAATTAGGAATGGCTTCATAACAAAATAAAAACGTGAATTATATTTACGTTTTTGATAAGTAAAAACATAAAGATATTGCAATTCATAACAACGTTGACCCAAGTTTTCTTGTACTTTCCGACATAAATACACTCAGTATTGTCATCAGAAATTTATTATCAAATGCTATTAAATTTACTAATCGGAATGGAGTAATTGAAATATCATCAAATAATGATTCTGAAAATTCAATAATTTTCATTTCTGACAATGGTGTTGGAATTGAACCTGAAGACATTGTAAAACTATTTGATCCATCAAAAAGCGACTCAAAACCAGGAACAGAAAATGAAAAAGGAACCGGTTTAGGATTAATGCTTTGCAAAGAGTTAATCGAGTTTAATGATGGTTCGATAAGTGTAAAAAGTAACTTAGGCCTAGGCTCAAGCTTCATTATTTCCTTACCTAAATCATAGCAAATTCGTTTAATCTTCTACTATATTATGTTCTTTTCAACTTATAATTGTAAATAACTTTACTGCCAAATATTCGTTTATCTAATAAATTTCCTACTTTTGTCTTCATTAGAATTTTAAATAATTACATCATAAAATAATAGTGATTATATAAAAAAAACAATACTTGTTATTGACGATGAGATGAGTATAAGGATGCTACTAGAAAACTTTTTAAGTAAAACATATGATGTAGTAACTCGAAATGATGGACAAGAAGGCTTAAAGTATCTAGAAGATGGTAACATGCCTGATTTAATAGTTGCTGATATTCAAATGCCCAATCTTGATGGATATGAATTCCTAACTAATGTTAGAGCCAGTGGCTTTTTTAAAAATATTCCCACAATTATGCTTTCAGGAATTGAAAGTAGTACCGAAAGGGTTAAATGTTTGAAGTTAGGTGCGGATGATTACTTAGTAAAACCGTTTAACCCGGAAGAACTTGCCATTTGGATACAAAACCTGATAATCAGACGTGGCGCATAAACTAACAACTAACCAACCCTATACTAAGTGTTAAACCTATTATACATTGGAAATAACCCTGAGGCCATAGTTGCTTTTGGTACACTATCTGAGAAGTTTATCATACATCAGGAACCGAATGGATTAAAGGCTCTTTCATATTTAAAGGAAGGGAATATACCCGACACTATAGTTTGTGAAGCTCGATTACAGGGGATGAATGGCATAGGTGTTGGCAAAATGATTCGAGGGTTAACTGATCTGGTTAAAACTCCATTCATAATATTTATTTTTGAAAAAGATAACGAAATAACCAAGGCTGCATTTAAGGCAAGAGGTATTGTTGATGATATTTATCAATTCCCTTTTGATCTGGATAAATTACATGTTCGAATTGAATATCTTAGTGATTATTATAATACGATAAAGGATAAGAAAAAGCCTGATTCAGCATTTAAAGAATATAAAATTCCATTTATGAAACGAGCATTTGATATTGTCGTTTCATCAGTGGCCTTACTTTTCCTTTCACCAATATTAGTAATTGTAGCAATAGCAATCCGATTAGAGTCGAAAGGAGCCGTAATTTACAAATCGAAACGAGTTGGAACAGGATATAGAATTTTTGGATTTTTAAAGTTCAGATCTATGGGTTCAGGAGCTGATAAAAAATTAGTAGACCTTAAACATCTCAACCAATACGCACAAACAGAAGCTGAGTCAGATGAACTTGATACCGATTGCCCTGAATGCAAAAAACTAGCTGAAGGGGAATTCTGTTCGCCAATACTTTATATAAAAGGCTTAAAACTATGTGAACATTGGTATATTGAACAAAAGAAAAAACAAGATTCATCTACTTTTGTTAAAATTAAAAATGATCCCAGGGTTACCAAAGTTGGTAATTTCATTAGAAACACCAGCATTGATGAACTTCCACAATTAATAAACGTTTTTAAAGGAGATATGTCAATTGTAGGTAATAGACCATTACCTTTATATGAAGCAGAGCAACTCACTTCGGATGATTGGAGTGCTAGATTCATGGGTCCTGCAGGGATTACAGGTCTTTGGCAGGTTGAATTAAGGGGCAAAAAAGGTGTGATGTCGGAAGAAGAACGAAAAGCGTTAGATAATAAATATGCAGAATCATATTCTTTTTGGGGTGACATAAGATTGATTCTCAGAACTATACCGGCATTATTACAAAAAGAAAATGTATAATATTATTGTTAATAAAAATATTAATAACTATTAAATCACTTAAATACAATCGAATATTTATTTAGTAGCTTGCATCAGTTATAACTAAGGGTAAGGAAAGACATGATTTAAAATGAGAAGTTGGATAACAAACATATTCGTGGTATTATTTTTAACACTTAGTGTTGGATCGGCTATTGGACAGAATAATCAAGTTGATAAAACTCAATATTTCAACCCTTTAACTGACGATATTACAAAACGATTACCACCTTTAAGAGTATTAGTCGATTCTGCTTCTCATAACTCCCCTACTGTTAAATACGAAGAATTAAAAGCTGAGTATTACTATTATGAGCAAATATCAGCAGCACGCGAATGGCTGGAGTATTTCACTCTAAACCTTGACGCTGTTGGTGGAAGATGGGGTTATGACGATTGGAGTAGATCGGCGCCAAATAATGATGTTATTTATTCAAATTATTCAAATCTAACTTCATGGCGTTCAGCATTTGCATCAATGTTTTATGTAAGAATGCCAATTGGGCCTGTAATCGACAGAAGGAATAGAATCAATAAGCAAAAAAAGTGGATAGAAATATCTCTTACACAAAGTGAAATAAATAAACGTTATTTGCAGGAGAGGGTTATACTAATCTATAATGAGATGGTTAGTGCTCAAAGTGAAATCAGAATTTATAATGATTACCAACAATTTACCATGATGCAGATGCAAATGGCTCAAAATGAATTTTTAAATGGCGAAATATCAACTGCAGAATATACCCGACTAAAGGAAATCCAAACAACTGGAGCTGTGCTATATTTAAAGGCAATTTCAGCATTTAATAAAAATTATCAAACACTTGAAGTAATTACTGGAATGAGGTTTAACTTAATAACCGTTTTAAGATAAACCTATAAAATATGGATCTAATACAAATAATAAAACTTTTTAAACGTAATTTATTACTTTTAATCGCCATACCAATAATTTTTGGAGGAGTTACCTATTATTTTACCCGGGGACAAGAAAAAGTTTTTCAATCAGAAGCTGTAATATATACAGGTATTGCTACCGGATATTCTATCGAATCAACTTCGCAACGGTCAAACGACTACTTCACTACCGGAGCACAGTTTGATAATATGATTAACCTTCTAAAATCACGTCAAACATTAATAGAAACATCTCTTCAGCTATTAACCCAAGATCTTTCACTTGAGGAATATAACGTTCAATACATCTCGCAAAATAATTTTAACCGACTTCAGGCTACCATGCCAAAACGCATTAAAGACTTAGTTGTTAAAAATAATAAATCAGGAGTTGAGCGTGAAAAAGAAGAACAAATCAATAATCTGGAGAAAGAGATTCGATCACTTGAAAAAGAAATAAGCAAAAAAAAGAATCGGGCAGCACAAGGCAAAGTTAGAGATGGACTGCCTATAGATGAAGATGAGCAATCAAATTCTGGTGTTATTAAGGAAACTTTATCAATAGGAAATGATGAAGATGATATTGAATTTACATATCATACAGTACAGCAAGGTGAATCCCTTTCATTATTGGCAAGTAGGTATGGTGTATCACGAGGGCAGATAATGTCTCTTAATATGTTATCTGATAGCGAACTAACTCCAGGACAAACATTAACAATTAAAAAGAAGTCGTCTGATGAAGGTAAGTTCCATATTGTAAAACCAGGGGAAACTCTTTATACTATTGCGAAAAAATACGGAGTAAACATCAGTAAACTTCGAGAATTGAATGGCACTGATAACCGCTCATTAATTCCCGGCCAGAAAATTTTAATTAGTCAAAGCCAATCAGGCAATACTACTGACTATTCCATAAAACAGGTATCAAACGAAATATCACTCAACACTCCATCATATGATCCTAGATTTTCACCCACATCTAGTAAAAATTACACAAGTATAGAGGTGAAAAATAATTCACCACAAGATGCAATAATTCCTCCAAATGTAAATCCCTCCGACTTTAAAAAAACACTTGCTAATATCTCGAATTATTACTCAAGCAACGATACAAATTATTTTTACGGTTTATTGCATTATGGAGAAAGTAGACATTATAGTGTAAATTCCATTTCGCGAATTCAAATTAATCGACTAAATAATAGTGATTTGGTTAGATTAGTATATACATCTGATGATCCTGGCATATGCCAGCAAACCCTTATGATACTTTCAAGGGTATTCATGAAAAATTATAAAGCACTGCGTGCTAACGAAACTAACTTAGTTGTTAAATATTTTGAAGCTCAGGTTGATTCTGCTGATCAGAAACTTCAAGCCGCAGAAGACAGGCTTCTTAAGTTTAACATGAAGAACAATATCATTAACTATTACGAACAAAGTAAAGCCATTGCCGGACAAAAGGAAGATCTTGATTTATATTACCAAAACGAACAAATACGACTTGCTGGATCAACCGCATCTTTAAGAGAACTGGAACTTAGCTTAACAGCTCGTGATAGCATATACTTGAAGAGTGATGAAGTAAATCAAATGAAGAAAGAATTGTCGCAGATAACTGAAAGTATTGTAATTAATGAATTAGCATCAGAGTATGACGACAGAGTTTCAGATAAATTAATCCAGTTAAGAGCCCGTCAAGTCGAATTAAGAAATGATATAAAGTTTTACGTTGATCAACTATATTTATATAGTCATTCAACTCAAGGATTGCCAATAACTACACTTTTAGCTGAATGGTTACAAAATACTATTAATCAAGAGGAAGCAAAAGCTGCATTAGTAGTACTTGCTCGTAGAAAACTTGACTTCGTACGAACATATCAAAAGTTTGCCCCATTGGGCGCCATGTTAAAACGTATTGAACGAGAAATTAAGGTTGCTGAGCAATCCTATCTTGAATTGCTAAGAAATTTGAATCTAGCCAAGATGAAGCAGCAAAATGAAGAGATGTCGACAAATATTAAAATAGTTGATGATCCATACTTCCCTATTACAGCAAATCCCTCAAAAGCTAAAGTAATTGTTCTTGGATCTGCATTCTTTGGATTATTTTTAACTGCTTTCATCATATTAATGCTTGAATATTTTGATACTTCGATGAAGAATCCATCCCGCGTTGCGAAAGCAACAAATATGAAGCTCGCTGGTGCGTTTCCTCGCTTAAGTTCTAAAAGTAAAGCAAATGAACTATCTTTTATTAGCAGAAGGCTAATTGATATTATTATTCAGAATATAAAGATGTTTGTGACTAAGGAAACAAATATCGAAAAAGGAACTCCTTGTGTTATTGCAATATATAGTGCTCAAAATCGAGTGGGAAAAACTTTAATTGGTGAGCGGATTGTTAATAGATTAAGAGAAAGCAACAATGAAGTATTATATCTTAATCACTCTTCGAATGATATTGAAGAGGATTATAATTATTCGTTCAAGTATAATATTTCAGATGACTTTTTAGATATTGAGAATCTTCAACAGTTAATTGGATCGAAGTACTTAGGAAAAGATAACAAACCTTATGATTATATATTTATCGAGTTACCATCAATAGTATATAATACTTACCCGATTAAGCTGATAAGCACGATAGACATATCTCTATTCATAATAAATGCTAGCAGCAATCTATCAAAAGCCGACAAAAATGCTCTTGCAACTTATGAAGATGTAGCTAAGAGTAAACCTATGGTAATTATCAATGAAACTGAACTCTATAATCTTGATGAATTACTTTCGGATGTTCCACGAATGACTAAACCTGATACTCTTGGAAAGATTAGGGTAATGTTAACATCTCCTTTTAAATATCGAATAAACATAAATAGAAAGGCCTAATCAGTGGCTAGTCGTTTATCTAAAATATTAAAGAGCCACAACTTCCTGTCTTTGGCAAATAATGGATTAGTTGCCATACTTGGCTTTTTTTCATTTGTTATTTTAGTTAGAAGTTTACCAACGGATGAATTTGGCGAATGGGTATTATTTATTACCACTCTCAATTTTCTTGATATGCTCAGGTTTGGGATTACCCGAACTGCTATTGTTAGATTTTTATCAGGTGCCGATGAAAAGGAAGGCAAAGAATTAATTGGGTCAAATTATGCAATTAACTTTTCTACTACACTTTTATTGATAATTATTGTTGTAATAACCAACTTACTTTTCCCTGAAGAAATAAAAAACTCAGGATTCTCACTATTTTTTGATTGGTTCCCCTTAGTTGCATTAATAAACCGTAACCACCCAAGCAACTACAATCATCTCAGCATAACTTTTTTCGCTATAGTTCTAAATTTTGCGGGAATAGTTGGTATAGCTTATTGACTTTATGATCTGCTATTTGGTCTAGAACTAATAC
>JABMPH010000334.1 GCA_013203805.1 Bacteroidota bacterium
AACTTACTGATTCCTTAAAAATTGGAAGCGGAGCTCTAATTTCTGCCGATAATATGCTATATTATTATAACCAAAAGGGCGAACTTAAACTTTTGAGTTTTTCTGAGGGGAAAATGACGGAAATAAGTTCGTTCAAAATCCAAAAAGGAAGCAAGGAACACTTCTCACATCCTGTTATACATAATGGAGTGCTGTATTTGCGTCATGGAAATGTTTTAATGGGTTTTGATATTAAGAAAAAGGAAGAAGTGTAAATTGGAAGTGATGGCGTGATATAGTGATATAGTGATAGCGTAATGTTAATGACTGGACATAGCGTTCCGGCGGTATGATTAGTACCGACGTTGGAACGGTGATTTTCGGGTTTAAATTATTGTTCTTAGTTTCGTTAAATATATTATTAAGTAATAGATTAGGTATTAATTTTATACCGTTTGATATGCCCTGGGATTAATCTTCATTCTCTAATTCGAATATCTCATTTACACTAATATCAAATACTTTAGATATTTTTAAAGCAAGAACAGTCGATGGTATATATCTATTGTTTTCAATTGAATTTATTGTTTGTCTAGAAACACCAATTTTATTTGCTAATGCTTCCTGAGTTAAATCTTTAAAAGCTCTTTGTATCTTGATTGTGTTCTTCACTATCGCTTATTTAACATTAAATAAAAAGTCATGAAGTAAATTAAAAACATAAGAATTAAGATTCCTGTTGCCCCCTCGTCTGACGAAAAACTATCATGCAATAGTAATTCCCTAAAAGGTTCAACAATTACCCAAACTACTCCACCAATAAATGAACCTGTAAAAGCTATTAACCTAATCCTAATTGTTAGCTCGTCTTCGATTTTATTTTTTGTCAATGCCAAGATTAGTAAAGAGATTAGGATACCTGTCTTTGAAATTGTCATTGCAATCTCCTTGTCAAATATTAATGTTTTTGATAAAAATAAAAACAGGAATAAAACACTAGATACCATAATTCCGAAAGCAACCTTTTTGAAATGTGTTGGTAATAATCGTAAGTCTTTTTGATTCTTATTCATTATTGCATAAATTAATTGTAAAGTTCTTTACCCATTATGACAAATATACTTTACATTATTAAAATTTCCAAATCCAATTATAGGTATGCAAATGACGTCTTTTTGCTTGGGCATAGCCATGTTTTACATGCGGTAGAATCCATATAATTAATTAAACAATAGCTGAAGGTTCTTTTAAAATCATTCCGGATTATCTGAATTTTCAGTTACCAAAGTTGATTCTTCCTCATCTTCACCTTTTTTAGAGAACAGGCAGTTCTTTTTATTGAGCATTAGATGATTTCGCAACTCCGTTATAGACATCCTGCTTAAATTTGTATTGGATAAATCCAGATAATTTATACTTGGCATATACCTGAGATAAATTAAATCCCGATGATCAATATTGGTATTACTCAGGTTCAGCCATTCTATATTTAAATCAGAAAGATATTCAAGCGAATGAATTTTTGTATTAGACAGATCCATCTTATGAAGGTTTTTATGATCCTTAAATAGCAGATCCATTGAAAAATTCGAATTGCTTAAATCAATATCCTCCAACGAGAGAAACTTCATGGTGCGGTAGCCCATACCATCATACTCAAAATTAATCCGGGAATTAATAATATCAATATTTTCGTCGATAGTTTTATTGGAAAACTTTGGGTAAGCCTGAAAACAAAAATAAGGGACATTATCATATTTACTAATCACTTCTGTAAGAAGCTTCATATAATCTAAGTAATTATAACAATATTGCTGAACCTTTCCGGCATTGCTTTCTTTTTCAAACGAATCATTTAGAAAGGGTTCCAGCTTTTTTAAAATCGGCTTTATATTATAATCCGGATTCAGGCTGGTATACATAAATTTAATCGATCGGTTAAATTCTATTATTGAATATATGTATTCAACAGAATGAAAATCCTTCACAATTCGCGCATTTAAATCAGGGTGCTTATCAATATCGAGGCTTAAATTGCTGTTGAATTTCATATACTCCTGATATAATGGAATATAGCCCGAAAGAACTGAACTCATTTTGAGTGTATTAGCATCAAATTTATTCAGAACAGAATCAATATCCGTTATCTCCTGACCCCAAATATTGTGTATCAGCAAACTGAAAATACTTACAATAATCAATTTTTTCATGACTTAAAATTATGGGTTAAACATTTTATGTACTATATTACATTTATAAATATTACTTCATTTTTTGATATATTTTGTCTACACTTTGTTCCAGACTCATTATTTCAGTATCCTCCATATTTTCAAAATACTCTTTCGATAATAATTCAAAAAGCTCCTGATTTTTATTTTTACTGAAGAAATCACGATGCTTACCGGTAAGTGCTAATCTAAGCATCCTATGATCTTTTGGGTCGCTTGCAATAATCAGAAAGTCCTTCTTTTGCAACTCATTAGCTAACCTTTTTATGTTTTGCCTGGAAGTACCGGAAACCTCTGATGCCTGACCGATTGTAGGCAAATGGTTCTTGAACTCCTCCTCCAAAATACTTAACAACATCCACTGCTTAACGGTAATGCCAAGTTGCTTTTCAACCAGCTTGTCGGCATTCTCCTGCCACCGATTAGCGATGAAAGCGATCTGCTTAAGGATGTGGTATTTTTGAGTAAAAATCATTTTAGTTACTATATTACATATACAAATAAAGAATAAATATTTTTGGTTTGCAAATTATTGATGAGAAAAATTTGCGTTGATTTTTTCGTCGGAGATGAAAAAGGTGGAGTTGCTGGGTACTGGTTGCTGGTTGCTGGTTACTGGGCGATCCCTGAACTTGCCGAAGGGCTGGGTTCTGAGTTTTGGGTTATCTTTTAATCGGCTTAATCTGGTTAATCCGTTCAATCAGCCCAGGGCTGCGCTGCGCTTCACCCTGGGCTTACATGAGGCGGACCTTCGGCCCTTGATTCTCATGCGTGTCATCAGCAAAGGTTTGCGCTACGCTGCGACCTGGGCTGGGTGATTGCTGGCCGTTGGTTCTTGAGATGCATACTGCATATTGCCTACTGGTTGCTGGTTACGGTCCCTGAGCCTGTCGAAGGGCTGGTTGCCGGTTGCTTGTTACTGGTTGCGCCGTTCCCTGTGCTTCTCGAAGGGTTGAAGTATTGCTTACTGCCTACTTACCTACTTACCTA
>JABMPH010000029.1 GCA_013203805.1 Bacteroidota bacterium
GTAAAAATTAGTAAAGAAACCCGACAAAAAAAGAATATAGAGAAAAATCAATATTATTTTAATTGATGTATTAATAATGCCAAAATTATACTTACCACCAAACCTATATTAACCTTATACAAATCAAAGAATAATTTTTTATATGTTTCTTTTATCAGATGTTTATGCATCAGGTAGTTAATCGCATATTCCCGGCCGGCCAGAATGCCTACAAAAGTCCAGGTGGTGCTCATTGGAATAGGGTTGATAACCGTAAAAACATATAGTACAATACCATAGCATAAGTCAATTAATGTTGCAGAACGTATATTGGCAGTATTGGTTTTTTGAGTTACAACATCCTGAATTTTCCCCCCTTTCCGTTTAAATACGAGTGCAAGTATTACAAGTATAAAAACCAGTGAACCAATTAATTGATATAAGTTAAGCTGTCGTGGAAGGTAAACAAAAATATTGGCGAAATCCTGAATAAGCCATTGTGACCAAAGAAATCCGGTAGAAAACCATTGTGCTACAAGCCAGAATCTCTTTTGATTTTTTAAATTGGTTTTGTCAAGTGATGATTTCGATTCAAATTTCCTGGCAATTATCAAATAAATGATAAATGCAAAAATAAATGCAACCGCATACCCCGATACCGACTTAATAACCATTTTCCCAATAATCTGGCTTGTTGAGAAAACACTCAAAATCATAAAGGTAGTACTAACAGGAAATCCAAACTGTGTGATTATCAGTAATGCAATGGGAGGTAGAAGATACCACCATTCAATAGTTTCGGGTAAGGGAATTTTCGACAACCTGCCATATGTAACATCACCATCATTAAGTGCCCAGCCAAGAATTAGGGTAGAACTTAATATTATTGCCGCAAAAGCCCATAATATGAGCCAGTGTTTCTTTGCATTGGAGGTTAAAAAAGTGCCAAGAGTCTGGATTACATCGTTTGCAATAACTGCATATGCGGCTAAAGCGAATCCAATTAGCGAAATTAAAATAGGTATTGTCATTATAAAGTTTTAATTGAGACGGAAAGATTTGGTTCGTAACTTTGTTTTTAATCCATTGAGCTATTCATTGCTAATTTTAAAAAGCTTATTATACTTATTGTGAATTTCCCTTACAATTTCCATCTGATTGCCTTGGGATAGGGTATTAAATGTTTCTTGTTGATTCGTCCAACCCCATTCAAAAGAAGCCATTTCTTTTTTAAAAGCTTCAGCATCTATGGTAAGATCATCATTCTTTACGTTGGTTCTAAGCTTTTCAAAGAAATTTACCCATCGCTTTTTGTAGTAGGAAGAAATTAAACCCGAAAGACCGCGGCTGGCATAATCTATAATACCATTTCCTTCGCCACCCCATGTTGTTATTAAGACGCGGGCATTTTTTTCGTAATAAGCTTTACTAATAGAGTCGTTTCCAAATTTACGGGCATCATCAAGCCATTTTCCTAATAAAAGATCTGATTGCGTTGCCAACAAACGATCCTGATCGTCCATAATTCCTAAGAAAATATTGATTTGATTTTCCAACTCCACAGTATCTTTTTTTTGATATGCATCATTTAGTTTTTTTCTTACAGGAATAATTAAATTATCAAGAATTTGTTTTGTTACCATTACCAAATCTTTCTGATACTCTGAGCTTTGTAAACTTTTCTCATCAGCCATTAACATTAAACTTAATATATTGGTAAGCTCCTTATAGTCGTATTTATTAGGCCTTTGCCATCCTGATACGCCAGTTAGTAATGGACGTGCATGCATTAAACTTCCTGTAGCAATTCCTGAAACCTGATCGTTGTACACAAGATCAACTAACCTATGATACGCCTCCTCTGCAATTGTATCTTCATGTTTTGTTCTGGTTTGAGCATATTTAGTTATCCAATTATCCGTATTTGCAACTTCTTTATCCCATGAGTAATCAAAAAGCCATTCAAACATAAATCTGTTTACACCAAAACCTTCTAAAGTAGAGCCAATACCATACAGTCTCCCATGTGTAGTATCGCTTTCTGTTTTAGCAATACGCTTCGATACTGCTTTAATGGGTGCTGCCATTTCGGTATTGCCACCAAAGTTACCTAAATAACACCAAATATATGGTGCCCCGTGCCATGCATTTGTATTTTTCCAAACTTCTTCTTTTTCAGCAAAATAATCCAGTATGACCATTTTATTTTCAGGAACTGCTTCAATCATAGCTTTTAAACGTTCCGGATCATCTTTCCATAATTTCATATAATAGAAAGTCCAGCCCATTTGAACCCAAGTTGCTTTTGGATCGATTCTACTCATCCCATCATAAATGGTTTTAGATACCGAAGCCAGATATTCAGGTTCAGTACTTGGAGGATCCATTTCGTTAAAGGGATCGGCACCATAGAAGTGATCTGAGCCAAAATGCTTAGTTTGAATGGTAAGGAATTTTTGTTGGATGTTGATAAATAGTGAATCCATAGGATCCAAAAAGAAAGCTTCATATTCTTCACCTACGTCATAAGAACCCAATGAAGTTATTTTTGAGTCAGGATATTTTTCCTTGATTGCCTTAGGAATGTGACCAGCAAAAGCCGGAAGTACCGGAGTCATACCAAAGGAGCGCTCCCGCTCTAATATTTTTTTTTGCAAATTAAATTGATGCGATATAAACTCCTGAGGCAGTGGCCCTAAAAAACCATCAAGATTACCCATTCTGTGCCATGGTAAATGCCCGGGACCTGTAAAATAAGCTTTTATTTGATCTTCACTCATTCCAAAATCTTTCCACACCTGCAGCCAAATAGCTTCCTGACCTGTAATTGCCAATGGCATATTAATACCATGTAAAGCCATCCAGTCAATAAATCTTTCCCAGTCGTCCCACTGCCACCAAAGCATGGTATATCCAAAAGTACAGTAGTTTAAGAAAAATCGTTTTTCAAAACGGCATTCCTGTGTAACAATTGTGTCAACCATAGGTAATTCCTTTGGAGCAATAATAGTGTCCGCTTTATACCATGAAACACGTGTGTTACAATAGTTATTTAAGTAATAATTAAAACCTACCGTAATGGCAAGATCATTGGTTCCTTTTATTATAATTTTACCGTTTTTACTACTTAGCTCAAAAACTTCTTTTCCTTCCTCCAAATCTAAATTTTCAATTATAAATTGGGATGATTGCCCCGGAAGTATTCTTTCAATAAATTGATAGATATTTTGATTTACTGAGCTGTTTGATTGATTTGTATTACAGGAATTGATCCCGACAAATATAAAAATAAGTAATCCTTTTATTATATATTTCATATTGATATTCAATATTTAAGCAGAATTTCTACTGGCATTTATATTTCCGTATAATGATCGTTCAACTATTTTTTCATAATTATTTTTATATGTTGAATCCTGATCGATTTTCTGCAAAGCAGCTTGTTGAATAACCAGCAATGGTAATACAATTTGTTCCCTGATTTCAATTGAATTTCTCGATAAAGATTCTTCTTCCATTAGCATGCCGTATTGGGAAATGAGTAGTGTCATTTCTTTTGAAAGTTTGTACTCTTCAAATAGTATGTTCCAGAAATCTTTGTATTTTTCATCTTTTGCAATATATCGGGTTAATTCAAAATTACACTTGAATAAGGCCATCATGCTATTTAGAATTAATGCTTTAAAGAAAGGTGCTTCTTTAAATAATTTCTTCAAATCTCTCAGTTTGCCATCATTTACCAATGATTGTATTGCAGTTCCAAGACCGAAATAGCCGGGTACATTTTGCTTCAACTGACTCCATGAACCTACAAAAGGAATAGCCCTTAAGTCGTTTAATTCCAGTTTTTCTTTATTCCCTCTCTTGGTTGGCCTGCTCCCAATATTTGCCTTGCTATAATACTTCAGCGTGCTTTTGTTTTCCAGATAGGGAATAAACATAGGGTGGTTTTTAAGTGCCGTGTATTTTTCAAAACTTAGTTGGGCTAGTTTCTCAATAATCTGTCTTGATTCGTCAGAAATAGTGTTTTCTTTGTCAAATAAACTATTGGACAAACCGGCTGTAAGTAATTGTTCACAATTATATTTAAAATGTTCTTTAGTGCCATATCTGCTTGTGATTGTTTGACCTTGAATGGTTAATTGTATCGCATGATTGGCAATCTTTTTGCTTTGGGAGGCATAGAAACGATGTGTCTTTCCACCACCACGTGCAGGGGGTCCACCCCGGCCATCAAAAAATATTGCCTTGATATTGTAATCGTCACAAATAGCCGACAAGTTCTCTTTTGTTTTGAAAATAGACCAGTTTGCCTTTAGATACCCGCCGTCTTTAGTGCCATCTGAAAAACCAAGCATAACGGTTTGAATATTCCGTCGCTGACTGATGTGATCCCTGTATTCAGGGATATCAAAAAGTTCTTTCATAATTAATCCGGAGTTGGCCATTCCTTCCATCGACTCAAACAACGGAATGATATCCATAGGTATTTCCTCCTTTTCCCAACAGCACCACCTTAACAGGCTGAAAACAAATAAGACTGAGAAAATATCTTCAGAATTACTGATGATGTACCTATTACAACCTTCTTCGCCATTTTTACTCTGGATGTGCCTCAATTGAGCAATTGTCAGAATAGTGTCTTTAACAATACTTGTTTCAAATTGACTAGCATGAACCCGGATTTCTTTTTGGAGTAGAATCGAAATTAATTCATCTTTTGGAAGCTCATCAAGGCTGTTGGTTATTAGGTTTTCTTTTTTAAGGATTTCTTCGATGGATTGTTTGTGTACACTATGGTTTTGCCTGATGTCGAGAATCGCAAAATGTGTCCTGAATATTTTAACTTTATCGATGAGGTTTTCTAGTTCTTCGATGTATAAACTATTGTAATTATTAACAAGGGATTCTCTTATTTCATAAAGCGGATTTATAATCTCTTCAAATTTGATAGTTGTTGTTGGATCAAACATCGTAACGTAAAGTCTAGTCTTCAGTGCTGTAACAATATCTTCTACTTCCCTGAACGTAAGCTTTTGCTCTAAACTTTTAATATCCCGGTAATAACATTTCATTAAATTCATACGCAATTCATCAGCCACATCATTTGTAATTTTTGAAGTTACAAATGGATTGCCATCGCGATCACCACCTGGCCAAAATCCAAATTGTATAATATTTGGATTATCAAATATTGTTTTCTGGATATTCTTTTTTAGATCTGAATACAGCTCAATTACTGCATCATAATACACATTCCGAAGGAAGTAGATTATGTTTTTTGCTTCAATAAACGGTGTAGGTTTTGTAGGGTTAATTAAGGATGTTAATCCCAATTGCTGTAAATTAAGATCTATTTCATTGATATCATTTTTCGCAATTAGTGATTTTAATTTAGCGATGATATCCAATACCGATGGAGGATAAAATTGTGTGGGGTGAGCTGTAAATACAAGCCTTGTGCTATAAGAAGACAGTTTATCCAATATTGCATCGCAATCATTTTTGTTGCCTATAAGGTGTATATAATCTTTCAGTGATAAATTGTTATTAAGCGTTAGAAGTTGTGTAAATGCTGCATCTTCAACACTGTCATAAAGAACTATTTGTCGTTCAACATACTGAATAACCCTAAACATGAAGTCGATTTTCTCCTGTTCGGATATTATTTTTGTATGTGTGTTGAAAAAGGAATCCAGAATTTCGAGTGGATCACTTCCTAATTCAAGTCCTTGTTTGCATACATTCTGTAATAAGGGAATCAGCATTCCGATATTATTTATATTTGGATATGGAAGGCTTAAGAATAAACTGTTATAAACGTTAAACTTATTCTTTATTAGTTTTTCAAATTCTTTAGCTATTCTTTGAGTATTCATTATAGTGATTTGTTAGTTTTAGATGTAGTTAACGACAGTCTAACGAAAGTTGCCGCAGATTGCACAGATTTTGTTCTGGTTTTCAAAACTCAAATTTATCAAATATTTCAAACCGGAACAAAAACTGCTGCTATGTAATGTTAGCTGATGCTTATTACGATGTGTTTTTTTAAGGGGTTTTTATATTATTTAAAAAATCGAACAATCAATAATATCTCTTTCAGAAAATTGATTAGATGTTAAGTCCAAAGGAAGTCCAGATTTTGGCTGGGTAATTATCCACATATATTTTAATTAAGGCATATGTATCATCAATCTGTTTCCGGTCAGCTTTCGTTTAGTAGGTGTTTATATTATTTAATTTACCGTACTTTATTGATGCGTTTAGTATTTGCTATATGATTTTCAATTTGCAGTTGAACCAGATATATCCCGGACGGTATTTCATTTCCTGAAATATCTTTTCCATCAAAACTAATCTCATGCCAACCTTCTGAAAAATCACTAACATCAATAATAGCGATCAGGTGACCCTGAAGATTATATATTCTTAACACCTTAAATTTTCCAATATCAATATCATCGATATAAAAACGTATGGTAGTTGAATTGTGAAAAGGGTTGGGGTAATTGCTGTAAACAAATGATTTTGGATAACTAGCCTGCATCTCAGTTATTGGATCAGTTGATACATAAATGGTTTCATAGTCTGCAAAATAGGCTGTATATATGCAACGAATTTCGTATCGCAGACTTAAAGATATAACAGAGTCTTTTAGTTCATCAGTTTCTCCATAAATAGATATTTCCTGCTCTAAAGCATCTATCATTTCTTTGGCCCATAATTTTTCTGAAAATTTATTCTTGTTTGTACTATCTGTGAACTCAATCGGGAAATCATATTGGGCAGTTCCATTATAATCCTCACCAGTTAAGTTTAATACAGTGGATCCGGCATTTTGATACCTGCCCGCTACCAAGAAAAAGGATCCTGCATAGATCGCTGGATATTTCTGTGGAACTATACTGTAAATATCTGATTTATTGAAATTTAAATCTACATTTTTTAGAATGGGTTTATTAATTTTCTCAAAAACATGTAGTATACCTTCCCGAAGATTGTCATCCTCATCAAAATAAGTTGCAAATCCATAGTTATAGGATGCTGTCATTTCCAATCGATATCTGTCAATATCGTCTCCAATTCCAATCGGAAATATTCCTGTTTCATAGTTATTGCTTTGGCCTACTTCAACTGGGTCAATAGGAGACTTGCCGTCAGTAAATGCTATAATTGCATTGCTATAGTCAGAATTTTCAAATTGTTGCATTGCAGATTGAACTCCAAGATCCAGTCTGCTACCTCCAGTTCCAATTACACTTTGTAGGAAAATTTTTGCATTATCGATATTTGTAGTGGATGCCTGAACTAAATTATTTTCCCAATATTCAACAGAGTAATTGAAAAGGATAATATTAAAAAAATCTGTAGGATCCAGTTGATCCAGTGAGTTTGAAATAGCCTCAATACTTTGCTCAAGTTTATACCCTGTCATACTACTTGAATTTCCCAATAGAAAAACAATATTATTTGTTAGGGACTCCGTTGAAAGTGCATAATTCTCAGGCCGTACAAATAGTGAAAAATGCCCGTCCATGGTATCACTGTTAACAGAATAAAAATCGATATTTCGAAGGTTGTTTTCCACGGAAAAATTAAATACCAGATTCGTGGCAAGAAATGCCATAGGTTTTCTCACCCTCAATTTGAGGTAGGTTGAATCATTTTCAAGTATCTGAAAATCAGGATGGGTTGGAATATTATACTGAGTTATTTCCCGGTTGGCTTCTACTTCAAAATTGAATTCCAGATGGTCGATGGGATAGGTTATAAACTCTTCTGTGGACAAGGGATACTCGTAGGTACAATCCCCCTTGTGGTAATCCAAAAGACTAATGTAAGATAATTCAACAGATTGCATTGCTCCAGGTGCAATATTTTCCAGAGTCAACTTCAGGCCGTTTGGACCAATATATGCATTTACAAGTGCAGCCAGTCCACCCTGACCGGTTCCGGGATTTGGGTCCTGTGGTTCTACCTTTAGAATAGCCCGAAATGTAGTATCATTCCGGGTATATAATAATTGTGTAGAGCGTGCGTCAGCAGGAAGTGGGAAATTATATACTGCGTCAATAGCCTGATCCCACTCATTAACAAATTCCTGATAAACAACCGTTTGTACAACTAGCCCTTCAATTGTTACATTTACTTCGGTAACTTTATTTCTCAGGAAATCAGCCGGGTAATTTTCATCTTTCGGTAATAATATGCCATCTGACAGGGCAAGCTTTGACAGACCAAATAAAACAAGAGTTAAAATGTAACTATGGTAGGTATGTATTTGTGTTTTCATTTCTTTTCAGGTATTATTATTTTAAATAAATTAACTTCATAACAGGCAAACTAACAGGTTTACCTTCCGGATCATATAATTCACAGTGAATAAAATAAAGACCATTGTTGTTGGTACTACCTAAGTCGTCCTTAGCATCCCATGTGAATGTCAACACTTTGTTTCCGCTTTCGAAATATTTGGCAGAAACCCGTTGTCCCTGGACATTAAAAATTTCAAGCTTTGCTTCCAATTCCTGCGGATTATCAATTTCAATACATGCAGACGAGTAGAAAGGATTTGGGAAGTATCTTAAAGTAGCATGGTCATTTGTTCCAAGGGATTTTGATGGAGCAACAAAAGTAATGGTATCCATACCCCCTAAACCGGCATAATGAACTTCAACGATGTCATTATATGTGTCTCCGGGATTTGCACTGGAAACATAGGATAACCTGTATGATCCTGTAGAATTTAACCTGCTGATTTCTAACAAAATATCACGGAAGTTACCATCGATATCATAAAAATCCCCACCGGTGGGGAATAAAATCGGATCGTAGAAATCAAGTTGAAATTGAGTATTACCAATACAATGAGGATCAATGGAATGTGTTAGCATTTCGTTTACCACATCCTGAGGTATCAGTTGTGTATAAGAATTATTAATATGGTAAGATGCATCAGTAATCCAGATAAAAACACGATTTGCATTAGGTCTGAAGTCAAATTGAGTAGCTGCCATTAATGCTTCGAGGGAATTTTCAGGCATGTCTCCGCCCCCGTGTGCGTATTGTTGATTAACATATTGTTGAAATTGCTGAACATTAGAAGTAAAGTCATAAATATTTTCAACCTCATCCAGGAATGTTACCATACCCAATCGAAAATCAACACCCTGAGCGCTAAGGCTATCTGCAAATTCAACA
>JABMPH010000030.1 GCA_013203805.1 Bacteroidota bacterium
ACTTAGGGACATCTGCTGATTTTGCTCTATTCACAACTGTGGGAGCGGTTACAAATGCAGGTACCGAATATCTTACACAAATTACAGGCAATGTGGGCACGAATAGTGGTCCCATTTCAGGGTTTGGAAATGTGGATGGACAATTGCACCCGGGTGATCCTCAAAGTGCTCAGGCAGCGGCAGATTTATTAATTGCATACGGGGAACTTGCTGCAGCTATACCCACTTTCTTTCCTGCACCTTTACTTGGAAATGGCGCAATCCTCCCTCCGGGAGTGTATGCTATTGCTGAACCGGCAACACTCAACTTAGATCTTACGCTGGATGCACAAAATGATCCAACTGCGGTATTTATTTTTCAAATACAAGGATCGTTCGGCGTAAACGCCAATTCAAAAGTTCATTTAATTAACGGAGCTCAGGCATGCAATGTGTTCTGGAAAGTAGAAGGATTAGTAAGTTTGGCTGAGAATACTACGATGAGGGGAACTATTGTTGCAAACAACGCAGCTATAAATATGACTGCCGGTGATACACTTGAAGGAAGAGCACTATCGATTAACGGTGCCATTGGTGTTACACAATCGAATATATATACCCCATCGGGATGCGGAGCTCCTATTCTTACAGGACCAGCAGCTCCTGTCCTTAGTTCTATTGAATGTTATACTATTTTTTCTTCCGACGGACCAGTTACAAACGCTGGTATAACAAACGTTACAGGTGATGTGGGTTCAAACAACGGTTTAACAACAGGATTCAATCCATTATTTGTAACAGGAACCATTCACCCAATCCCAGATGGCTCTACTGCACAGGCTGCATCCGATTTGCTTGATGTCTATACCACAATGAATATATTGCCTTATGATATTATTTTGATGAGACCTGACATGTTAGGGCACAATCTGGTTCTTACACCACATACTTATGTAATGAACGCAGCAGCATCTCTTACCGATTCACTTTACCTGAATGCACAGGGAAATGCCGATGCGGTATTCATTATCAAGATATATGGTGCCCTTTCAACAAGCAATTACTCAAAAGTTATTTTATTAAACGGAACTCAATCAAAAAATGTGTTTTGGCTGGTTGCAGGTTCAGTGAACATCACGGATTTCTCTGAATTTGTGGGGACAATAATTGTCAACAATGGCGCAATCGACCTAACTACAGGAGTAAATCTGGATGGTAGGGCGCTTACAACCGTAGGAGCAATAAATACCTCTGCCATAACCGCTATTATGCCTCCCGGTTGTGCTTCAGCAAATCCTCCTGTTATCACAACAGAACCAACAGCTCAGATTGTATGCGAAGGAGATCCTGTTAGTTTTTCAGTAACAGCAACAGGTGACGGACTTACGTACCAATGGAGAAGAGGAACTACAGATTTAATTGACGGATCGATAATATCAGGCGCAACTACCTCAACACTTACAATTGATCCTGTAAGTATTTCAGATGCCGCAATAGACTATAATGTAGTTGTTTCCGGAACTACTCCACCAGTTGCTAATTCTATCGATGTATCTTTGACTGTTAATCCTTATACAGGCCCAACCATTTTTACAATGGGTGCGACAACTCTATGTCAGGATGCACCTGATGAAACCTATACTGCAACCGCTGTGAACAGCACGTCAATTACATACTCTGTACTTCCAATAACAGCAGGGGTTATCAATCTAACTACCGGTGTGATGAACTGGGATGCTATCTTTAATGGATCAGCTACTATTACCGCCACTTCAACAGGAATTTGCGACTCAACGAGTGCAGATTTACTGGTGACTATTAATCCATTGCCATTGGCAATTACCGGAGACGATTCAACCATTTGTGAAGGAGACAGTATTACACTTGGTACTTCTCCTTTAACAGGCCACATTTATTTGTGGACACCTGCGACAGGACTAAGCTCGACAACAATAGCCAATCCCGTAGCAAGTCCAACTGCAACAACTACATATACTTTGACTGAATCCATTAATGGAACATGTGATAGTACAAACTCGGTTACCATAACCGTTAACTATGCTCCTGAAATTATCATACAACCAATTGATCATGCCGGGTGCGAAGGAAGTATTATCAGCTTTGTAGTAACCGCAACAGGAACCGATATCTCCTTTCAATGGAGAAAAGGAACAGTAAACCTGATCAATGGAGGAAGTATTTCAGGCGTAACTACACACGTACTCACAATTAATCCTGTGAATATTTCACATGTTGACTCAAACTATAATGTTGTTATTACAGGAATATGTTCTCCAGATTTAATTTCAGATTATGTAACTTTGATACTTAACACGCCACCAACCATTGTATCACAACCTGTTGATCAGGCAGTATGTGTTGGAGATGCGGCAGATTTTTCAGTAACAGCAACAGGAACGGAAATTACCTACCAATGGAAAAAAGGAACCGTAAACTTAATCGACGGAGGAAATATATCAGGTGCAACGTCTGCGACACTTACAATTAACCCTGTGAACCTTTCCGATGCCGGATCAGATTACCATGTTGTTCTCTCCGGGTCGTGTTCTGGCGATGTAACTTCGATTGACGTATCCCTGGAAGCCTATTCTGCAGCAAGCATTATAACAGAACCTGTTGATACGATAGCTTGTATTGGAGAATCAGCCAGTTTTTCAGTTGATGCCATAGGATCAGAACTGACCTTTCAGTGGAGAAAGGGGATAACAAACTTAATCGATGGAGGCAATATTTCAGGTGCCAATTCTGCAACGCTAACAATTAATCCTGTGGAAAACGATGATCTGGATACAAACTACAATGTAATTGTTAGTGGAATTTGCTCAATAACAGTCACATCAGCAGATGTATCACTTTCAATGTGTACGACTACCAGCATTGACACCCAGGATGATGCTAGAGTAGCTACTATATATCCTAATCCTTTTCATAATTCATTAAATGTGGTCATTAATTTTTCACCTCTTTTTAACATGGTTTACCTGAACATTTATAATGTACTAGGAGTTGAAGTAATACACAAGACCCTAACAGAAAAATCGAACATTCTTGACACAAGTAAACTTCCCAAAGGAGTTTATCTGTACAGAGTGGTTATTGATAACGAAATAATTCAATCAGGAATATTGATTTCTGAACAGTAAATAATTCAAATTAGCAAAAGCCTGCTGCATTATTTGCAGTGGGCTTTTTTAGCGGTTTACAGAGCAGACTGAAAAAGCTCCCTCTGGCGGCGTTTAGCAATAGCGGAACGCACAACAAAAACTTACTTGCCAGACGGAATTACAATAACTGGCTCAAATCATTTGATTGAAACAGTTCTTGTTGTTTTATTATTACAATTCACTGTATAAAGCACTAATAATGGAAAAAAGAATCTTACTTACATTTCTCGGACTGATTACAATAACGGTTGTAATTTCAATGACCAGCTGTAAATCAATTAAAAATAAAAGGACAAACGACCTTGCCGCTGAGTCTTCCATCGAGAATTTTGATGAATTTTATAATAGATTTCATGCAGACTCTTTATTCCAAATGTCAAGGATTAAATTTCCATTAAAAGGAAATAAAGTTGATTTTGAAGGTGAAAAAAAATGGTCAGGAAAAAATTGGATCACCATGAAGACGAGAATATATGATGTTGACACTTCTGAATTTCAAACAGATTACAAGAAGACTGACATATCATTTATACAGAAATTCTGGATTGAAGATTCCGGGTATTTTTCAGAATACAGATTTAATTTGATACACAAGAAATGGTATCTTATTTACGCTAATGAACAAAATTTATAAAAACAGAGGGAAATATATACGGAAAATTCTGGGGAAATCTAATAAACAAATGAACATTAATAACCAAAAAACAGAATTACTATATAATTTGAGATTGAATTTTCACCACTCCAATACTCCATTATTCCCAATTATTTTCCATATATAACAGTTAGTACATAACCACCATCAAGGAAGGTGGATTTCAAATGTATTAAAATTTAATTTACAGTCAAGAATAAATTTAATTTTAGACAGAAATACCATTAACAACCTTAATATTAACAATTTTTTAACATAAAAGGCGCAAATATCCCCCTACATGGTGATTGACAGGTATTATGTATTCTAATATTTTTGCGCAAAATAATATTGAAATAACTTCCACATCTTTTAACTAACATGCCAAAAAATGAATAATCTTTTCAAATCAATTGTTTTAATTATTGTTATATGCACTAGCATGAACCTTAGCGCACAATGGGGATATGTAGGTAGTCCGGGATTCTCAGCATGGAAGGCATATTATCCTGAGATAGCGATTGATGGTAGTGGAACGCAATATGTAGTTTATAAGGATGCTGCTAACAGTTCTAAGGCAACAGTAATGAAATTTAATGGTACATCATGGGTAATAGTAGGCAATGCTGGTTTTACTGCGGGTAACGCAAGTTATGTATGTATAGCAATTGACGGTGGAGGGACTCCCTATGTAGCTTACAGCGATCAGGCTTACTCCAATAAAACATGCGTTATGAAGTTTAACGGTTCAGCATGGGTAAATGTTGGAGCATCTGGTTTTTCTACAGGTCGTCCATACGATATCAGCATAGCCATAAATGGCAGTGGAACTCCATATGTAGTATATCAGGATGAGCTTTCCTTTTCCACGGATGCAAAGGCAACAGTTAAAAAATTCAATGGGTCGTCATGGGTAACAGTTGGTACAGAAAGTTTTTCAAAATATGAGGCAAGCTATTGTGATATTGCGATTGATGGTAGCGGGACTCCGTATGTAGTTTATCAGGACAGAAATTGGCCCACTTCAGCTAAGGCAACCGTAATGAAGTTTAACGGGTCGGCATGGGTAAATGTAGGTATTGATTCTTTTTCAGCAGGGGATGTATATGGTACAAGCATAGCCATTAATAGTAGCGGAACACCATATGTAACATATAGGGATGATGCTAATTCCAGCAAAGCCACAGTAATGAAATTTAATGGCTCTGCTTGGGTAAATGTGGGCTCTGCAGGTTTTTCTGCTGGCACGGCTAACCAAACTAGTATCGTTATCGATGGTAGTGGAACTTCTTTTGTTGCTTTTATGGATGGTGCAAACTCAAATAAAGCAACAGTTATGAAATATGATGGTTCTGCTTGGGTATTATTTGGTAATGCTGGATTTTCATCAGGACAGGCTGATAATATAAGAATAGCCATTAATAGTAGCGGAGTACCTTATGTTTCTTATTCGGATTTAGCGAACTCAACAAAAATGTCAGTAAAAGGATGGGGTATTTGTGATCCATCTTCCTCAACTATTAACCCAATAGTCTGTGACAGTTATACCTCACCAAGCGGCAATAATACTTGGACAACATCCGGAAACTATCAGGATATTATACCTAATTCCTGTGGAAGCGACAGTACAATAACTATTAACTTAACAGTTAACTATAGCAATACAGGGACAGATGTGCAAACTGCTTGTGATTCCTATACATGGATAGACGGAAATACATATACTTCAAGTAATAATACTGCCACCTATACCATAACAAACCAGGCTGGCTGTGATAGTCTTGTTACTTTGGATTTAACCATCCAACAATCAGCAACTGCCAATGCCGGTAGCGATGATGAAATAACTCTTTCAACAATACATACATACCCACTCAACGGTACTGCTTCTAACCAACAGTCTGTTTTGTGGACAACTTCAGGTAATGGAACATTTGATAATGCCACTTCCCTTATTACATTTTATACTGTTGGAAGTGGTGATATTACAGGAGGTTCAGTAGTACTTACATTAACATCTTATCCTGTTTCACCATGCGTTAATGTTGATGATGATATGACTCTGGATATAATAAGCACTCCTGTTAATCAGGCATCGGATATTGTATTATCAAATGTTCAACCAACAGAAATGTCGATAAACTGGACAGTTGGAAGTGGGACAAAAAGAGCAGTATTTGCTACTGAAATAGGCCCTAACCGATCACTAACAGCACAGCCGGTTGACGGAACTACATACACAGCAAGTTCAGTTTTTGGGAGTGGTACCCAAATAGGAACTTCCGGTTGGTATTGTATATACAATGGAAACGGATCAAGCACAACTGTAACTGGGCTAATAGCAAATACAAACTACAAATTAATGGTATGTGAATACAACGGCTTACCGGGTTCTGAGTACTATAACACCAGCAGTCTTACAAATAACCCTCAGCAGATAACATCAGTACCAATTTCAAATTGGGCGATTTACGGAGGCATTTTATTGATTTTTGGGTTTATATTACTGGTTAACAGAAGAAGGATTGCATGAATCTGATTTACTTTAACCATCCACTCGGCAAAGAATATAGAATAATGAATTAGCTTATAATTGCTATTGGATTTATGTTTAGTGATGCAGTTACTGAAGCAACACAAAAGTATTCTAATTCAAGTTTTATAATTGTTGATTCTGAATTACCCACCCTTCAAAGTAATGCTGTAAGCATATTATTTGAAGTAGATGAAGCTTCATATATACTGCAATCTTCTGCAATGAAAGGATTAGACTACACTTTACTGGTTAGAACTCTCTATAGATATCCCCATAATTGCACCGTGAAGTATAAATAAATTACGCATGCAGTTTTTCTGTAGTTAATCGATTTGTCAGCACATTTGTTAGTACAACAAAAAAAAGGTTACAACTTTTTAAGTCATAACCTATTCATTTTAAGTGTCGGAGTGACAAGACTTGAACTTGCGACCTCTTGACCCCCAGTCAAGCACGCTACCAACTGC
>JABMPH010000335.1 GCA_013203805.1 Bacteroidota bacterium
ATATTTATTATAACCTGTATGAACGAGTGAGATATGACTATTCTTTTTTAAAAGATTATATTGTTCTTTCAGTTTACTCGATTTGATCCACACATCATCACCCGCGCATACAGCAATGTAATCACCTCTGGCCGCAGCAAATAACACATAAAACAAATTAGATAATAATCCACGATTCTTTTCGTTAGAAATAAATATTATTTTCTGTGGATATTTTCTTTGATATGCCTGGCAGATACTGCTTGTAGCATCAGTACTACAGTCGTCAGCTATTATGATTTCGCAAGGAATATTTAGCTTTTGCCGTAAAACTGACTCTAATGTTTCTGAAATATATTTTTCTTGATTATAGGTTGGTATGCAAATAGATATTATGGGGTTATTGACTATGGTTGTATCTCTATAAATCATTATTTATTGTCTCTTTTATTAAATCAAACTTATTAGTCGTTCCTGTTAAACCCTTTTTCACGCAGCCTGCAATTGGTCAGCTTTTTACCCAGCGTCAATGTTTCTAATAAGTTGGCATATTGGGGCGGTTTTGATTTGGATAAAATTGGGCACAAAAAGGAGAACGCGTAACGCTTTCCTAAAATTGAAGACACATGCGGCCAATATCGCGTTGATCCGGTCACCCTCTACTCCCATCAGGTAATTTCGATTCCATCCCATGATCCGATTTCAAGCGCCCGATTACCGGTCCAATGGTATTCCTACGGTTTAATCATTTCATTAAACTTCGTGAGATTTTCTTCTTCCCAACCAAATGTACTTCTGCCGCTCCCTCATAGTCATGACCACGGTAGCCAGGTCAAAAGGAAAGTAATGCTAGTAGCCATTTTCAATGTAGGCTTCCACAACACATTCATCGCTAACATTGTAGGCAATTACTAAGTTATGGATGCCAACCATTAGTCTGCTCGGTAAAGCCAGCGTACCATTATCTTTACAATAATAATCACCGAATTCTTTTTCAAAGAAGTTCCAGTCTATCTTGTTCGCTAATACAAACAATGTAAGTTTATTATTCAGGATGCGATACTGTCTATTTTTAACAGATTCTCTTGATTACGAATTTTAGGTTTTGCTATCATTAATCAAACCATGTTTTAAGATGTTTTATTGGTGTCTGGTAATTTAAACTTATTTATCCCGCGCTACACATTGTTTTTACTATTGTTATATGCTTATTCAGGGGTTACCTAATTTAGCAATTAATTGAAAATGATATCCCGAATTGCAATCATCACTAGTAACTAGTTCTATATTTTGAAAAGGTAGTTCTTTTGCGCAATCGATAGATAAGAGTACATATTTAGCGGAATTGTAAGTAATTACAATAATGGATACTAATGGGTTTTCTTCTTGCATGTCCTTTTATTTCACCGAGTAAAACTATGTAATTTTATTTTTTTAACCTTTTTACCAATTCCTTTAATTCCAATCGTTTATCCAATTCCTTATAGGCATACCATGCTGAAATGACAATAAACAAAGATCCAATAAAATACGAATACGGGCTGCCAATCAATTTTACCACCACAAAACAGGCTACCGCCAAACCCAATTGCAGTCTGAATATTCTATAAAATGCAGATGTGAAGGAGAATTTATATTTGAATTTGGCTACTGCCATAACCTGGATTAAATAAAATATATAGGCCACCAGAAAAGAAATGCCAAGTCCTGTTAAACCCCAGAAATAATAACCAATCAGGTTAAATACCAATAAATAGATGTTTGCGATGAATTCGTTCCAAAAAAACAGTTTGCTTGCTCCTTTAGCTAAGAAGATAAAGGCAATTGCCCAGCTTGCGGCTTTAAAAAACATCCCAAAAGCAGCGTAAAGGATCATATCGTTTACAGGAATAAACCTGGATGAATACAAAATAATGACGACCCAATTGATAAAAACTAGAAAAACCATAATAATGGGGGCAAGGATCAGTAATGCAATTTCGGCCTGCTGATTCATCACCCGTCTGCTTTGTTCATTGCTGTGTGCAATGGCGGATAAACGCGGATAATAATCGGTACCCATGGCTGTAAAGACCAACCCTACATAGGTATTGATAATGGCAAAACCGGCACTGTAAAGCCCTACCTGGTCAACTCCGCCAGTTTTGCTGATATATATCCTGACGATGTAGGAGGCACCCAGAGTAATCAATCCGCTCAGACTGATCATAAAACCCATTTTCAACATTCCTTTCCCTTCGGCAATGGTACGGGCTTTTGAAACATAAATGGGTTTTATATCTAATTTATTGGCATAATACCAGGTCAAGAACAGTGAGGTAACAGCTGCAATAATAATGGCAGGCACAATGCCTTTTATCCCATAGAAATAATACAAAGGAACCGTAGTGAGTAGTCCAATTATGCTTCCATACATTCCCGCTTGGGCCATATATCGTATTTGCCGCATACCGCGCAACAACACGCCCTGCCCGGCACTGATCTGGTTTAGCAATAACGTGACAGAGAGCCAGATAAAGGCAAAAGTATAATCTTTGTTTCCAAAGGTAATCTGGCTAAGCCAGGGTGAAAGCAGTGCTGTGAGAGCTGTCCCAAGCAAGCCGGTAATCCACACCCAACGCCGAAAAACTTTGGCAATGGTTGCCACCCTGATCTCATCTCCGGTGCTGTGGGCTGCTGAAATGTCTTTAACAGCACTGGTTGCCAATCCAAAATTGGTAAAAGCTGCAATGAAGCCGGTAGTGGAGGTTAGCAAACCTGAAATACCCATACCTAAAGGCCCAAGCAAGACCGCAATAAATTTGAAACGAATAATACCAATAATGATATTAAACACCTGCACGCCACCAAAGATAGAGGTTGCCTTCATTATTTGGCGGTAGGAGGATTGTTTTGATATCAAATTAAGAAGGAGTGCGGATTATGAGCTAAATTCATTCACAGCATTTATGACAAATTGAATCTCTTCGTCTTTCATTAGCGGACTAACTGGAAGACATAATATTTCATTATGTATTTTAACCGTAACTGGCAAAGACATCTCACCAAATGAGGAATATGCTTGTTGATGTCAGGCATTAGTGTGGAACAATAGAATTTCGGCAAGTATCTCTGGCTCCATAAACTTTGGCAAGCATAAGCATAATATGTTTAAAGCGGGCTCTCAACTCTTCGACTGCTTCCATGCCATTTTTAGACCCACCTTTGCATCTTATTATAATATTCAAGTGGGTATAACACAGCACAATCTATGAATGTAATATATTTTTCATATTATCACAAATTGCCTGGCTGACACTTTATAAGTCCTAATGTTCTGTCAGGCCATCTAATCTATATATTTCGTATGAATCTAGCTTTCGATAAAGGACATAATTATTTTTAATACTATCAGCGAGTAAATCATAATTAATAAAACCCCGCTCACACTGTAATTTGGTTTTAATAATAACCCATTTAATTCCAGCCATGTTAATGTCCGCATAAACCGAGTCTAAATCTCTGCTCAAGGTTATGCTGTTAAGCTGAAAATAATTCAGTTTGGGAGTTCTTCCTGTTAAGTAGTATAGTGGATCTTCACCAGGAATAAAATAGATACTTTCATTTTCTGGAATATTAGTATTGATATATTGTTCTATTTCGTTCAAATCATTAAACCAGCTACCATTCGTGCCCAATCCCGAAAGTAATGAAGATTCTGCCATTGTGTGAGGCCCCTTTGTATCCACAAATGAAAGTCTGCTATCGTTAATCGAGTTTAACGCTAGAGTAAATGTTAAGATTGCAATGATGATCGCAAGACCAGTTCTCATCTCTTCAAAATTTTTGTAACAGTAACTTATCAGTATGGCAAATACTGGCCATATACCGTAGGAAGAACCGACAAATCCTTGAGATAGAAACGATGCATTTGCCACAATGATCATAATAATTGGCGAGGTCGGTGAAACTAGATAATGTTTTTCAACATTCTGGTCTTTGATATTTTTATAGATTCCGATAGAGGCTAATACGATGATAAAAGGCCAGACAAAAGCGTAATGAGTCATCGGGGCTGATCGATATAAGGCAAATGGTACCAGAAAGTAAACTAATAAAACAAGAATTGTAAATGCAATACGTTTGTACCTTGCAGGCAAAACGAGAGCTATTAGGGGCAAATACATAAACCAGGATGTTTTATGTATTAAATATACTTTAACAAGGCTGAATGCATTTTTTAATGGATTACGTATTTCACCAGGAAAAGAAATCGTTTGGAATAAATATTCTTTAACCATATGATGGTAAAAGAGATAGCAAATAAAAGCCAAAGCTGCAAAAAGGAATCCCAATAGAATATTTTTGAAATGTCTCCAGGAGAAATGATTTGTATTTAAAATAGATCTGATGCCTAACATGAAAATAATCGCTGGAGCGAATACTAGGCCAACATTTTGTTTGAATAGAATCGGTAGAAAAGATAGAATTCCAATTATATAATATACGTGATTTCCTTTTGA
>JABMPH010000336.1 GCA_013203805.1 Bacteroidota bacterium
AGATATGCCTATCATCGCTTTATACCTATTTCTACTATATCCTTCTTTCATGTGATCAAGATTTACATTTGAAAAACTATCTCCATTTATTACAAAGAATGGTGATGTAATTGATGTGTTTTGAATAATATAATTGATCGCACCACCAGTCCCTAATGGTTTTGGTTCTACAATTGGAGCTATAATATCCTTGTAAGTAGTTTGACTTATGTGATCAAGAAATAACTCGAGCCTATAATGTAAGCTTAAATATATATGATGTATATTAAAATGCATAATTTTGTCCAAGAGCAAATCTAAATAAACGCTATTTCTAATAGGCATAAGCGCTTTAGGAATTCCGCTACTTATTGACTGTAATCGAGTACCAAAGCCACCAGCAAGGATGACTAGATCGCTCATATTCTTTTTAACCTTTTGTCTAATTTTATTATTCAATTCTCCTGTTGTTACTATTTGAATATATTATAAAAATAAAGAGTTATATCTTAAATGAATATAGTTTATAGTAATATCGCTTATAAAATTCAATAAAATTGAAATTTCTACAGCAATTGATATTTTCGGATAAATATCCAATATATATTTTAAAAGTTTATTATCTACAAAACTTTCTAATATGTCTTTTGTTTACATTGGTAAATAATTATTAACTGCTTTTTCCTCAAGATCATTTCCAATTAGAGGGTAATAGATTTATTGCTCATTATTATTTTTCTGGAGTTAAACACATATTTTTTATCTAATTGATATTTTACTGTATAACCGACACATAAACCAATTAGGCCTCCAACTAAATCTCTACCATGAAAAGTGAATATTAGTTTAAATCCGATCTCAATAAACCAAAAAATCAAAGTAGTCCCAATAGCAAATATTGTATAAACAAATAATTGCTTCGTCGCTTGCTTTATATCCATATCTTTATCTTTAAAAACTATATATTTATCCATAATAAATTTGAAAATAAATCCCACTATTGTACCTGTAATCAGTTGTAATAAAAAAGCTATATCTAACCAGAATATATGTATTTCAGTTAAATATGAATCTGTCAACATTGATTTTAATATTGCTTGTGATCCAATATTAATTAATATCGAAAGCATAGCAAAAATTATATATAATAAATAACTCAATCTTAGAAAAACATTTTGGCGATCTTAAGGGCCCCTTGCCGCCAGGGGACCCTATGCGAAATGCCACTTAAGCCATCAAAGTTCTCAAGATTGTTTATGTACCAGTGATAATTTCTCAACAAAGCATCTTCATTCGAAAATTTTGGTACATATCCCAATTTATTTTCTGCTTTCTCTATTGAAACATATGAATCTTTAAATGCTGTTTCATAAACCCATTTGTAAAGGGGGGAAATATGTAATAACTCTAAAAATCTTAATGCCCAAATCATCGGTTTAACGGGAAAGGGAATAATATTTTTCCCAAATCCAGCATCATCTAAAACAGCCTGATAATCTTCTTTCATTGTAGCAAATATTTTTGCGCCGATGTTAAATGTATCGTTCACAATGTCTGCATCCTTGATAAGCATTAGTAAAACTGCCCTACAAAGATCCTCAACATCAAGTAGCTGATATTTATTAAGTCCAGATCCTATCATTGGGAAATTTTTTCCGTCTTTTGCCCAATCATATAAAAGCGCAAAAACCCCCAGTCTTTCTGGACCAATAAATGATTTTGGTCTAACGATAGGTATTACAATCCCCTTTTCCCTGAACTCTAAACAAACTTCTTCTGCCTCAATCTTTGCATGTCCATAATAACCCACTCCAACCAACTGATCCTCTTCATTGATCGGATGATGATCTGGTATTCCATATACTGCAGTGGATGATGTATACACAAATCTTTCAACTTTCTGATCTAGTGCTTCAATTAGTAAGTTTCTCGTACCCTGAACGTCTGTAGAGTAGATATCTTCTTTAGAATACAAAGGGAGTGCTGCGGCACAGTGCACCACCCAATTAACATTCTTCATTGCTTCTTTAACGATATCTGTATCCCTTATATCGCCTAAAAGAAAATCTATTTGGTTTATTTCTGGATATTCAAATTCAACAATGTCAATAACTCTTATGTCATTATAACCCTGCTGGATAAGAAATCTTATTAGATTTATTCCCATAAACCCTGATCCGCCCGTTAT
>JABMPH010000337.1 GCA_013203805.1 Bacteroidota bacterium
AATCCAATGAAACACTGGTTTACCTGCTAATAATCTAATATTCTTATTGGGGATTCTCTCGGAGTGACCTTTCATGGGCACAAGAGCTGTGATATTAGGAATTTTCATTTAATAGATACTTTTACCGTAATCTTTTTTATTATTTCAGGTTTGTTCACAAAGTGTTGTGGACTGTGACCATCCGCGGGGAACATTACAGCAAATATACCATTGCCAACTACAACTTGAGTTCCCTGGTCGGAAGGATCCTTAAAAAATGTTCGATCTTTAACCGGATCATATGGTATATTGACTTTCATTCCAGAAATAGAGGACCATTTAACACCTTCGAGACCAGTAATTGGATATTGAATATCGATAACGTGCTTATGAGCTTCATACCCCCTCTCAAACACACGCACCGTTTCATATTCTGTCACAAGTGCCTTCACACCATCTGTAATCTCATAGGTTCCTAATTCAATTTCCGGAGTGGCAGCAGCAATAAACTTAAGTCCACAATATATTCTGGACAGATCTTTATAGATATCGATATTATTAAGATGGTCTAAAATCATAAGTCATTCAACTCGTCTTTAAAATACTGCCTAATCCTGTCAACAAATATCTTATCTACATCAATAAGTTGTTTGAATATCTGTCCATACCCTTTATTCAGTATCAGACCTAACTGATTACCAACATTTTTCTTGTCCTTACGAAGAGCCTGGATAAATGTATCTACATCTATATCTGCCAGGGGGAAGCCTTTCCAAATATTCTCTAATATGCTACGTATTTCCCTCCTGACTGAATCCTTGACTAGCCCCATATCAACAGATAAATAATTGGCCATATCCATACCATAACTTACTGCTATACCGTGAGGTATTCGGTATTTTGTGAGTGATTCAATTGCATGTCCAAATGAATGACCGTAATTGAATACTTGTCTGATATTCTGGTCAAATTCATCCTTTTCAATATAGCCCTTTTTTATTTCCAGACTTTTTGCAACAATCTGTGCCAGTACATCTTTATCATTAAAGGCATTCATGAAATTGGACTCATACATTCTAAAGTCTGCCTCACCAGAGACAACAAAATAATGGAGCATTTCACCCATCCCCGATTTCATCTCCTTATCAGAGAGAGATTTCATGAAGTCCGGATAAATAATAATTCTGTTGGGAGGATAAAATCCGCCAACCTGATTTTTATACTCGCCAAAATTGATGGACGTCTTGCTACCTATACAACTATCACCCTGAGCAAGCAGGGTTGTGGGGAAAAAAATCCATTTAACCCCTCTATACATGATGGAGGCAATGAAAGCTGTGATATCCTGGGTAATCCCACCGCCAATTGCTACCAGCCGATGGTTTTTCCTGAAGCCTTCATTTATAAGGGTCTGGATGACGGGAATAATACCCTGATAACTTTTTTGTTGCTCATTGGCATTAATCAGGATTGATTTATGCCTACTCAGAAAAGGGGTCAGGTCCTGTGAATAAAGTTCCGCGATCTTACTATCGAGTATAATAAAATCCCCATCGAGCAATTCTTCATCCAGAGATTTGGCAAAATTATTAGTAAAATCTACTTCGTAGTCATGTATTACTGACTTGATTTTCAGATTATAAATTAGTGTATCCTCCATCAATGACGATATTCTGTCCCGTTGTATAGGAATTCAATTCGCTGGACAGGAAAGCGACTAGTGTTGCAATCTCACCCGGCAATGCCAGTCTACGCAGCGGAATAGTTGACTCAATCAAACTCAGCTCTTCAGGAGTATTAGTATTTTTCGTCAACTCTGTTAGAGTAAATCCCGGGCTAACGGCATTTACCAGAATATTGTGTTGGGCTAACTCCACTGCGATTGTTTCTGTCAAACCGACCAGAGCATTTTTTGAGCTTGTGTATAGTGAACGACCTTTGCGGGTCACAACGCTCCAGATTGATGCGATATTTACGATTCTTCCAAACTTATTTTCAATCATCCCCGGGATTATGGATTGCAAAATTCTATAGGGGCCATATAAATTTATCTGATTGATCCAATCAAAATCCTCTTCAGAGGTATGGATAAATTCTGCAACCTTGTTAACGCCGGCGTTATTTATACATATGTCAATTCTGGGTAATTCTTCCAGGGTCTTGATAAATGTCTGAGTAGAGTCAACACTGGACAGATCAAGTTGTATATATTTTACATTCTGTTTAAGCAGCCTGACGTTCTTTTTGTTCAGAGCATCAATCTCATGCTGTTTCGTTCCAGTGAGTATAAGATCAGCACCAGCCTCAAGAAAATGGTCAGCTATTGATTTGCCGATACCCTGAGTGGCACCTGTTATCAAAGCTGTCTTGCCTTGAAGATTTATTTCGAGCATTCTGTTTTTATCCTTTTCTTATTTAAGGGCCAGGAATTCCTCATCTTCAGAAAAGTAGTTCACAATAATGTGATCTAAAATCATGTGTACATCCTCGATGGGACCGTAATCACCTCTGCCATTTTCTAGATGCAGGGAAATTTTCGAAATATCCTTCAATTTACCACCAGAAAATCCAACCCAGCAGATTGATGTTCCACCATTCTCATTTACATATTCTGCTGCCCTGATCACGTTTTCAGAATTACCACTTGCTGATATACCCAGTATTGTATCTCCAGGAACAAATACACTCTTCAACTGCTCAACAAAAATATCATCGAAGGAAGTATCATTTCCAACAGCCGTCATCATTGGCACGTTGTCCGTGAGGGCTATAATTCTGGGTCTGAATTTTGTGAAATAACGGACGAAAAATGAGAAATCTACCTGCATGTGTGATGCAGTAGCAGCACTACCACCATTGCCAACCACGAAAAGAGTTTTTCCACGCTTGAAAGTGTCAATTATGGCTGTTACAATTGGTTCCAGATTCTCATGATTCAGTTGATCTAATATGGCATTGAGCCTGTTTTTGTAGTCACTTAGATAGCTTTCCAACTTATTCAAACGATCCATCACTGGTCTCCTAAAATTCTTTCTGTTCGTATATCTTATCCATGATTTTCATTAACTGTAACGCATCTTGTGACGTACCGATTGTTACTTCAGTGTCATTATCGATTGCAGTAAAAAAATGCTCCATTTCATAGCGCCAACTATTATTGTCCGAGTATTCTGTTTTTATCTCGTCTTCCCATATTGCCGCGGGAGCTGAAGACCGGTTTTTGGCAATAGACAAAACTTCCTTGCCATATGACATGGTCGACGTATTTAGACCATTTAATACCATATAGCCCTTTTCCATAAAGACTTCCAGGGAAAAAAGATGTCTCCATTGTGTCATGGTGGAGTGAAGGTTGGCCAGCATACCAGTTTCTGAATTTTTCAGAATAACAAATGCATTATCTTCTACCTCTAAATTCCAATAAAGATTTGAAATCTCAGCCTTGATAGAATCAAAATCACCGCCTAAATGCAAAAATAGGTCGAGCATATGAATACCCTGGTCAATTAGAATTCCGCCACCAGCGAGGTCTTTTTTCGCACGCCATTGGTAATAATAATCCGGTGTTACGCTTTTTCCATAACGTCCGCGCATCCACAGTATTTTACCAAATTCATTGTTATCAATATTTCTTTTCATTTTCATAATGCTGTCGTGATGACGATGGTTAAACCCGTACATTAATTTTTTACCGCTTAATTTTTCTGCTTGAATAATTTCTAGCATGTCTTTCCCCGTAAAGCATGGGGGTTTTTCGCAAAAGACATGCTTCCCAGCGGAAAGCGATTTAATTGTCAAATCTTTATTTAAATAATTGGGTGTGCAAATAATTATTGCGTCAATATCTTTAGACTTAATAATATTATCGAGAGATATATTTGGTGTTGAATTTATTTCAACGCCACCTGAAGGCTCAGAAAGAGCAACTACTTTTGCATTTGAAAGATTCCTGATCGCTTTATGTCTAATTTTTCCCATCTTTCCATAACCAATAATTCCAACTTTACAGTTCATATTTATTGCTTTAATTCCATAATAAGGTTCTGAACAGCATCAATTTCCATTTTAAGTTTTCCTTCTTTTGCATATGATCCCAAATGTGGGGTTAAAATTACATTTTCTAATTCGCAAAGTGGTCCTGCATATGGCTCTTCTAAAAATACATCAACTGCAGCGCCAGCCAATTTTTGGGAGACAAGTGCACCATAAAGCGCTTCTTCATCAACAACACCACCCCTGGCAATATTTATTATATATGCGTGGTCTTTCATTTTTTCAATCTCTTTTTCTCCCACAATAGGAGTTTTGTCGTTATTTCCTGGGATGTGGAGGGTTAGAATATCAGATTGCACAATAACTTCATTAAAAGATTTCAACTCTACTCCATTGAGGTTTGCCCATTTTTTATTAGGAAACACATCGAATCCAATGACTGGATTCCCGATTCCTCTGAATAATTCGGCCACCATTTGGCCAATACGCCCCAAGCCAATTATTCCAATTTGTTTTTCGAAGATCAAGCTTCCAATTTGTTTTTTCCATTGTTTATCTTTTAAGTCTGCGTCAGCGCGAGGAATTTTTCGCAGTAAAGCAAGGGTCATAGCCAAAGTAAATTCAGCTACCGCCCTTGTTGGACCATTTGGAGTATTAACTACTTTAATGCCCTTATGTTTTGCATATTCCAAATCCACATTGTCCATGCCCACTCCCACACGGCTTATGCATCTTAGAAGTGGCAGATTATCCATTACACGAGCAGTAAGCGGTTCTATGCCTGCAACAATTCCAATACAGTCTTTAGCTAACTCAATTACTTCATCCTCAGTTAATTTTCGACCGTATGGATTATTAATGATTTGGTAATCGTTTTGTTTTAACAAATCAAAAGGTTCGAGACCTACTTGTCCCATAGATGATGGGGATGTTAGAATTAATTTTTTCATTAATATTTTATCTTGATTTAGTATTTCTTCAGAATAAGAATCTATATAATTTTTGTGATAAGAAATTATATAATTAAGTTAATGTTTAGATTGACTACAACAAAAGCACTTAATCTTATAGATTTAAACTTTTAATATTGTTCTAATATAATGTTTAATTAATGATCTGGTTTTAAAGATATAATAATTGAATACAGGAAATTTCTCTTTAATAATTTGACCGATTTCATCATATTTTTTTAAATATTGCTTGGTGCTTATCCCATTATTATCATACATAACATAACCCGGAGTATTAATTATTTTAAGTTTAGTATAATTATGACGCAAATAATAATCATAGTCTGAGGCTATAGTATACTTTGTGTTGTATAATATTTTTCTATTTTCAAATATTATTCCTTGGTGACAATATGGGGGAGAATATTGATAATTTCTTTTTTTAAAATTTTTCAGCAATCCAAACCTTGAATAGTATTTTACTGGAAGTAATGAAGGGAATGTAAAAGATTGTCTACTAATTACTTCTCCGACAAAATAATCTCCAGCATTCATAAATAGAAGTGATTTCCCTCTTGCTAACGTAACTCCCTTATTCATAGCATCATATATGCCATTATCAGGTTCACTTACAAAATGATCGATGTCTTTTATATACTTTGAAATTATATTTAAAGTACCATCGGTAGACCCACCATCAACAATGATGTATTCATAAAGTTCGCGATCCTGGCTCTTAATACTTTTAATAGTTTTTTCAAGTATATCAACTCCATTATATACTATAGTAATTATTGTAAGTAAATAATCTTTCATTATAAACCTACATTTATAGTGGTATTAATAAAACACTTAATCAAAAACATATTTTATTCACCAAGTTTACTAATCAAATCTGATTTCAATTACTAATTGTTACTAATAATAAAGGGTTAGAGTAATGCCATTAACAAGATATCATTTTATATATTCAGTTAAATATTGCGGGATCATAAACTAATTGAATATCCTGCTTTTTTGATAATGTGTTTTGTTGAATCTTTCGTTAATAATCATTTCAACTATCAATATTGTCATAC
>JABMPH010000338.1 GCA_013203805.1 Bacteroidota bacterium
ACTTGGTTTCTAGCTTATTAAATTCCGATTCGCGTCATTATTAGAAAATCGCGCCGATCCTGCTTTTTTGATAATGTGTTTTGTTGAATCTTTCGTTAATAATCATTTCAACTATCAATATTGTCATACTATATGTAAAATACCCAATAACATGCGGTCGTTGAAAATAGAGTAATGTCAATAATAATATAAACTTTGCAGTATCTTTTCTTTTATAAATGAATGAATACAATAACCCAACATTCATAAATAAAAATATAAACCCAATCACACCATTAAATGCAAGTGGAGCAAAGATATTAGTATTCATCGGCGGGAAATCTTTAATGGCATTTGTTGTTCCATAACCAATTAGTGGATTGTCGAGGAAAATTGAAATAGCCATAAACATTTGCCTGCTCCTATTGTCACCCACAAAAAGTTGATCTTCGTTATTAGTCATTCTGAATCTATCAAAAGTCAACGAATACATTTTGTTTGAAACATCACTTTCACCTTTACTTATAAATACAATACTTAAAAAGGCTATAATCACTAATACTGCTGGGATATAATATCTTCTCTTTCCTTCCTTTCTAAATATAATGAAATACACTGCGATTAATATATAAAATGCCATCGAGAAAGTGAATAATCCTGAAATAATTAGAATATTATCGTAAACTTTACCAAATTTGTAAATCTTATTTAGTAATAAAAAAAATATTATGTAAAAAGCAAATGTACCGGGTTCATCAAAAAAGCTTGCAACCCTGATAACATTCGTATTGCCAAACTGAAATACTTTATTCGTCAATGTAAAAATAAAATTATATGCTGGCCTGCCATCTGGATTCTCATAAATATAAATAGGATCAAGTATACCAATAAAACTAAGGATAAACGCTGCAACACCCAGTATGCCTAGTATAGAAAACAATACTAACAATGATTTACTAAAGTTTTCAATCCCAATAATATTTTTTATAAATATGCAAGTAATAACAATTGGGATCATTCTTAATATGATTCGCAGGTAAAACTCATCATTATGAATCATGAAGAAAATGAAAAAAATAATAACCTGAATAGTTATAACAACGAGCACTTTTTTTGAAAGCAACACAAAATTTTTCTTAACTAATAACCAAGTTACCATTAAAAGATTTATTGTACTTATTATTAGTAAATGCGGATGCCATGGATATGCCTGAATGAGGGTAAATGGATATTCGCTTGTGAAAGCTACCCAAACAAATATTACAGCTATTATTCTACTTGTTTTCATACATCTTGTGTAATGATATTTAATTTATAAGCGATCGGTATAAATCTAAATATTTCTTAGCCACAATACGGTTCTCATATTCGCTGATAATTTTTCCCCGACCAGAATCCGAAATTTTATTGATATCAGGATTATTTAATACCCAACTTATACCATGTCCAAAATCTACAGTATCAAATGGTTTTGCGAGGTACCCATTTATTAAATGTTCAACCATATCGCGATTACCACCAATATCATATGCAACAACTGGAAGACCACACGAAAGACTTTCCATTATATTATTGGATAAATTTTCACAAATACTTGGCATAGCAAGTACATCACAGGCACTATACAATGAGATCAAGCTTATATCATCTGAAAGATTACCAAAATAATGTATTTTAAATGGTAGTTTAGGGCTAGTAGATGGCTTCTCGTCCCCATAAACAACTAAGTCCATATTTGCAAAATTGTCAATATTTTTTAGTGCTGCAATTAATTTTTCAAATCCCTTTACAGCATTACCAACAGCATTTTTACCGCCGAATAATATAAGTTTATTCCCTTGTGGTAAATTACACAGATCTCTTGCTACACTCTTTTCAAGTGGTTTGTAAAGATCAGTTGATAAATTATTTGGTAGATTTATTACTCTTGATTGCTTAAAGAGACTACTTTCTTTTGCGCAATTAGTAATCCACTGACTTAATCCAACTATAGTTAGGCTTTTTAATTTGGCAAACGCCCGTCGTTTTCTAGACAGCACACGCCAGCTTAAGTCAAAATACTTCTTCGAATTTAGCTGCGGGCAGTGGCCACACTTATTTTTATATCTAACACAGTCCCATACAATATGGCATCCCCCAGTAAATGTCCAAACATCATGTAAACTTAGTACAATTGGTGCATTTATTCTGGGTATATCCTCTATACGTATAAACCCACCACACACCCAATGTAAGTGTACAATATCCGGTTTCATTGAATTTATTTTTTTAATCACACTGCTAAAAGGAACTCTTGCGGGTGAGAACAAAGACTGGGGCTTCGTCCGAGATTTCCCAACCAAAATCTGATCAATCGATGGACGTACCATAGCCAAACCCGCACTCAATTTAGTAGTAGGCCCAATTACATTATAATCCATTGAATTTTTTGATTGCACTACCATTTTCGAATCTACATCAAGATCAATAAGGGCACGATGTAGACGATATGATGCTCTTGCTGCACCACCAATTGTATCTGAGGTATTTACAATTACTATTTTCAAATTACTAATAGCTTAAGTAATTTTTTCATCGACCTTTTTTCATAATTTTCCCAGGAAAAGTCATTCTTAAGCATAACCCGCGGTAATGACTCAGTATGCTTTTTATGTTTTAAATATATATTTCCGTGCCTTGCCGTAACAATTGTCCTGAAATTAAATATTTTTGATATTTTGAACTCTCTGGTACCGACCTCATTTCGTGTTCCAAATGGGTAGCTAAAATGCAATACTTTACAGTCAATTCTAGATTCAATAATAATCTTACTCTTTAGGATTTCATCATTAATAGAATTAATAGTCATTAGTTTAAGTACTGGATGATTGACCGTATGCGCTCCAATAGTTACTAATGGATTATTAGCCATCTCTTTAATTCGATCCCAATCCAAAGAAAGCTTCCTAATGTAATCTTTACTATTGAATTTATAATATTTGAATAAATCCTTAAATTTATCACTAAAATTAGCAGCAGGTAACGATTTGATTAGTTTTATTAACTCCAAAAATATTAGATTTTTCTTTTCTATCGTCTCACAGTTGTATATAACACCGTTCTTCAATTTTATTTCATTGTTCTGCAAAATTATATCTTCAATAATATACCACCATATAACTGCTGTACAATCTGGAAAAGATGTCGGAATATAAACGGTAAACGGTACACTATATTTTTTAAAAATTGGAAACGCCTTCGTATAATTATCTAAATACCCATCATCAAGTGTAATTACAATGTTTTTTTTCGACTTACTATTACTACTAAATAATTTATATAAACTGTCGATGCTTATAAATGAGTACCCCCTACTTTTTGCCTGAATTATGAAACTTTCTAAAAACTGTGGGGAAACCTTCATATTCTCATTCGCAGATAACCTACCGATCTCAGACGGGGATACACGGTGAAGCATAAAAATGGTACCTATTTCGTGATAATTTTCAAACATAATTATTTACTTCTATCACATTGGATATCATCATGCTATTTGATTTTTTTTACTACGGCTGTAATTAGCAGCTGATAATCCTCGTCATTAGCCATTAATTCAGCATGCGTTAACTCTTCAGCAGCTATACCCTCGAGAAAAGCAACAGAAGCTAGCACATTACCATAATGATCAATTTTAACGTCAATATCGAATTGAGTAGCATTTATAAATGCTTTTTTTAGGGATAATTTTGTAAATCGCCAATAATCTCCCCATCTATCCATATCATAACGACTTATTTGTGAGATTCCAGCAACTGTTACCAGTGCTGATCCACCCGGCTTTAATAAGTGGAATATTCCCGCTATTGCTGCCTCAAAGTCATAAATGAAGTTTAATGTCTGGGTGCAAATAAAACAATCTAGGACATTCTCTGGCAGTGTCGCAATATTTGTCAAATCACCTATAATTGTGCCTTTGGAATTATCCATAGTATAGCATAATACCTCTTTTTTTGTGACATTTACACCGAACTTCTTGGTATAAGTATCTTCAGCTATTTCACAAACAACTCCTTTAATAAGCTTCTGATTAGTGCTTAAAAAGTGATCTATATAATATCTATCAATTGGGGTTCCGCGATCCATACCAAACATTTTTGAGATCGGTTTGGTTGACCTAAGGTTATACCATTGGACAGAATTGTACTTCCTTTTTATTCTCTTAAGTACTTTTTTTAATACCTTTTTACTTAGACGATGCATTTATACAAGTTTAACTATTTTGAAATGCGAAAATATTTAGCTGTAAATCCATACCATTTCGATCATTGACTTTAATAAATGGTCTATACGGGGAAAAAACAGATTGTATATAATATCTAAAATTATTATTGGTTAATATATCAAGTATGGATGATAATTTTTGCTTTGAATCTGAAAAAGAATGATATTCAATGAACATCATTTTTACTTCTCTTATTTTTTTAAAGGTGAGAAGTACATTAGCCTCAGCTCCCTCAATATCCAATTTCATAAAATCGATTTTGCAATCCACGATATCATCTAGCATTATAGTAGTAATTTCATATTTATTGGCTGGATTGTCCATGTGATAAACTCGTCCGCCATCGGCACCTTCACTGTGAAACTCTACAGAACATTTACTGTCATATACTGCTTTGTTAATTAATATTATATCTTTAAAAGATCTTAAACGAATATTTTTTTCTAGAATTTTATATATGTATGGATCTGCTTCAACACCTACAATTCGTGCATCCGGATATAACCTTTTAAAATAAACTATACTGGTCCCATAATTGGCACCACAATCAATAATGATTGGTTGCTTATTATTCGTCAGAAACTTATAAATTTCATCAAGAAATATTTCTCTATGGGAATAATAGAATGAATGGCTGTCTGCGATTGTAAACTCATGGTCAAATAACGATATTATTGTTTCTTTATACCTTGGAACAGATAATAAATATTCAAATTGTGAATATTTTTGTTTAGCTAATTTAAGACCCGCAAAATTTAACAATCTATTAATTGAGCGCTTTATAGTATAACCTCTTTAGTTTTGGGATCATTATTGGTGATAATGCCTGTTAATAAATTAGAAAAACATTTTGCCTTTTCTTTCGCATCTTCGTCCGATAAAAAGAAATATGAATTGAGTAAAAAATCAATGCTGACACTAAACATCTTTTTAAGATACTTTATTGTATCTTCTCTTTCGACTCTCATCTTTATTAGTTTAGAAAGTTTTTCACCAATTTCATACAAGTTAAGACAGTGTAAAACAGCTGGGTGATGATTATAATATATATTTGATGCAAAAGATAAAACCGGTTTACCATACATAAGGGCTTCGATACCCGTATTTGAATTATAAACTAGTATTCCTTTTGAATTTTTCAAGATTCTGTGGACTGATATTTTAGGGGACAACAACCTCACATTGGGATATGATTTCAATTTATTCAAATACCCAAAAGGGAATCTTTTTGGCCAATGGGGGTGTTCCCTGACATATAATGTATAGTTATATGGCAATACTCTTGATATCATCTCAATCAATACTGTTTGATTAACAAAGGGTATCGATCTTAATCCTATTGTAGATTCTTGATTTAGATGAAATCCAAAGAATAAATAAGGCCGTCCTTCTTCAAACTTATCATAAATAATTTTTTTAAGAATGGTTGACTCAAACCAAAGCCAGATACCAAATAAGAAATTAAAAAACTTCTTAAATACTAGTGTGAAGATTAAAAGCTTATTGTTTAATATTTTAGAAGATACTTTCTCAATAACTGATGATTTATACTGAAGTTTTTTCAATCCCAAATATGATGGCTGTCCTTGATTATTGATATAATCATTCATAAACGCATTTGCATCATCCAATGAATAATTCTTATCTATCACAAATTCGACAAGTTTATCCTGACCAAATTTTGTGTGTTCCAATAGTACTGTTCTTCCAAGAAAAGATCCCTCATAAGTCTTCAATACTAATTTACCTAGTTTATGTCCGATTGCCCTTCCAAACTCCATTTCTGCTTCTGGGGAAACATCACTAAAAATTATATCTATTTCTTCTTTAGAAATTAACTCCTCAAGGAATAAAAACTTCTTTATCAAAGGTTCTATGTCATTCAGCTCATTTTCCGGAACAGTTATTTTCCTATTATTTTGTTTTTTCGAAACCTGGAGAATGTCGGGAAACCAAGCCTGTTTAAAGGTAAAAACATATTCACTTTCAATTCGAAAGGCTTCCTTCTGTAAATCCAATTCTGATAAATCATTAAATAACAGTGAAGAATAAAAATGATTGTTATTCCCTTGAATGTTGTTCTTCATAAGGTTTGAAAAAAACACAAAATGCAATTCAATATCTTTAGCGCTCAATTCATCCTGCAAGTGTTTTAAGAAATGTGGATAGTACGCTTCATCTTTCTCACCTTTAACGTATTTATTCATTATCCAAAGTATCTTTTTCATTATCTGGCCAAATGGTCGCTTTTTAATTTAACAATATTAAAACTTCTGACTATTTTCAGCACATTAAAAAAAGCTTCGATTTTAAAAGAATAACATAAGGCGATATATATTAAAGCACCTGATAATACCTGCATTGTCAGCAATATCAAATCATTGTTTATAACAATATATTTAATACTATATATGATAATACCCATTAAAA
>JABMPH010000339.1 GCA_013203805.1 Bacteroidota bacterium
GTTGAGGGCCATGTCTTCGTAAGGAGGTGCAAGTTCGATTCTTGTTCTGGGCACTTATTGATTATTTATTATTGAATATTTATTATTTGGAATTGTAGATTGTTAATTCTATCAATATTCAGTATAAAATAATAAATAGAAGATAATCAATCATAAATAAAAAGCCCAAGTGGTGGAATTGGTAGACACGCTACATTCAGGGTGTAGTGACCGCACGGTCGTGAAAGTTCGAGTCTTTTCTTGGGTACTTTTTTTTTCAAATCAATTTTCAAGAAAGACTTAAAGTGGAGAATCAATTGAGAAATTCTAAGGGTTAAACAACAAATTTATTATGAATTCAAAGATAGAATTATTCTATCAAATATAGAATGTCCAAAATTGCAGATTTCAAAGCGGTAGCAATCATTAAATCTTAGCATGAGATACAGACAACCTTGATGATTCCTATTAAATTAACAAACCATCATCATTTACATAAGGATTAATTTGGTGATTTTGGATTAAATTTCCGATGGATTTTGGAATTAGAGATACTTGTTTCGCAAATATTGACCGCTATACTACTGTAAAACAAAGGAGTCTCAGGCAAAGAAAATCAATAATAAATCGTACCTTTGGACAAGAGATTAATAAAAAATTAAGTCTAAACAAGTTGAATTGACAGCCGGATTTTTAAATAAATGCCAATAATGTTCAATTGTTATTTGACATAATATAAAAATAAAATGGACACATTAAATAATATATTAGAATATGAACTTATTAATATTGGAGAATATAAGATAAGAGTTTATACAATTGCCATTGTAATTTTAATTTTTATAATTACGAAGGTTATATTATGGTTAATTAATAAAACTCTGTTTCGTAAATATAAGTCTAAAAGAATTGATGAAGGGAACGCTTATGCGCTATTTCAAATTATTAAGTATATAATATGGGTAATAGCCATTGGTTTTATTTTAGACACTATTGGAATCAAAGTAACAATTCTACTTGCAGGGTCCGCAGCATTGCTGGTAGGAATTGGATTAGGATTACAACAAACTTTTAATGATGTCATATCTGGCATAATATTGCTTTCTGAAAGGTCTGTAAGAATAAATGACGTATTAGAAATTGATGGAGACATTGTAAAAATCCAGAACATCGGAATCCGAACCTCCAAAGGGTTAAATAGGGATGAAATCTCAATCATTATTCCCAATTCATTAATTACAACAAATAAAGTAATAAATTGGAGTCATCAAACTAAGAAAACCCGTTTCAAAATTAATGTTGGAGTAGCTTATGGAAGTGATGTCGATCTGGTTATTAAAGTACTGGAAGAAAGCACTTTGGAGCACCCTGATATATACGATAAAACATCGATAGAAGCACGATTTGTCGATTTTAATAATTCATCTTTAGATTTTCAGGTGCTATTTTTCAGTGAAAATGTTTTTAGAATTAACAAAGTAAAGAGCGATATTAGAAAAATTATTAATCGTAAGTTCATAGAAAACAAAATTACAATACCATTTACTCAAATGGATTTACATTTAAAATCAAATAGTACTCTACCCTCAAAAGATTAATGTATGAATATTATTGGAAGAATAGATAAGGCAGACTTTCCCGAATTATCTCTATCAAATATAAATATTAAAATAGATACAGGTGCTTATACATCTACAATACACACCCATCATATAAAAGAAGTTATTATTGATGGAGAAAAACATATCGAATTCCAGCTTATGGATCCGTCCCACTCAGAATACAGAGACGAAACATTTAAAACAAAACGGTACAAAAAGAGGAGGGTAAAAAACTCATCAGGAAAATCAGAACAGAGATTTGTTGTTGAAACAATTATCGTGATTTTTAATGAAGAATTCCCAATCGAGTTATCCCTCAGTGAAAGAAGCGACATGAAATACCCAATATTGATAGGAAGAAAATTGCTAAATAGAAGATTTATTGTTGATACGTCAAAGCAAAATATTTCTTTCAAACTAAAAAGTAGGAAAAAAACAAAGTCGAAACTAATAAAAAAATAACGAAATGAAAATTGCAATATTATCAAGAAACTCAAAGTTATATTCAACCCGTAGACTAGTTGAGGCGGCAGAAGAAAAAGGACATGAAGCCATAGTTATAGACCATTTAAAATGTATTATTGAACTTGAAAAGAAAAATCCTAAAATATTCTACAATGGAATTTATTTGGATGATATTGATGCTGTAATACCGAGAATCGGAGCCTCTGTGACTTTTTATGGAACTGCTGTTGTACGACAGTTTGAAATGATGAAGGTATTTACCGCCGTTGAATCACAAGCATTGGTAAGATCAAGGGACAAGCTAAGAAGTTTGCAAATACTAGCCAGAGCAGGAGTTGGATTGCCCAAAACTGTTTTTACTAATTATGCCAAAGATGTGGATCATGTAATCGAATCAGTTGGAGGAGCTCCTTTGGTATTAAAACTATTGGAGGGAACACAAGGATTAGGAGTTGTATTAGCTGAAACGCATAATGCGGCAAATTCGGTTATTGAGGCTTTTAATGGTTTAAAAGCCAGGGTTATTGCACAACAGTTTATTAAAGAATCGGGAGGAGCTGATATTAGAGCATTTATTGTTGATGGAGTTGTGGTTGGAGCAATGAAACGACAAGGCAAAAAAGGGGAGTTTCGTTCTAATCTGCATAGAGGAGGAAGCGCAACACTAATTGAGCTTACTGATGAAGAGGATACCACAGCATTAAAGGCTGCAAAGGCTATGGGACTTGGTGTTGCCGGAGTTGACATGTTGCAATCATCAAATGGCCCACTAGTACTGGAAGTTAATTCATCACCAGGATTAGAAGGAATAGAAGCTGCAACAAACAAGGATATTGCAAAAGAAATTATTAGATATATTGAAAGAAATGTCTAAGGATGATTTTCAAATTCTGGGGAAAAAAATACAAAAAGGAGAGGGGGCAACCCTTGAATTAGAGGTAGCAAAACTACATACCAGAAATAGTATTAAAATAACCATAATTGTTGAAAGGGCAAAAGTTGATGGTCCTACCATCCTTTTTATGGGTGGTGTTCATGGGGATGAAATTAATGGTGTTGCAATCGTTCGTGATATCATTCGAAAAAAATATAATAAACCCAAGATAGGAACTATTATTTGCATACCTGTTTTTAACGTTTTTGGTTATTTGAATCTGACAAGGGAATTTCCCGATGGACGAGATTTGAACAGAATGTTTCCCGGTTCGGCAAATGGATCATTGGCTAGTCAGTTTGCATATCAATTCACCAAAGAGATAGCCCCTCTGGTTGACTATGTTATTGATTTTCATACAGGTGGCTCTTATAGGGAGAATTACCCCAATGTAAGGTGTGTTTTGCGAGAAGAAAAAGCAAATGAATTAGCAAGGGTTTTCGGGGCACCATTTATTGTCAGTTCTGAATATATTTCAAAGTCTATTAGGGAAATTATTCATAAAATGGGAAAGACTATACTACTCTACGAAGGAGGAAAATCAAAAAACCTGGATGAATATGTAATAAGTTGTGGCGTTCAAGGAGCACTAAATGTATTGAAACATTTGGGTATGCACAGTGGCGAAATTATTTTAAAAAACAAACCGGTTGTTATTCAAAAAGCCAAATGGATACGTGCTCCTTATTCAGGAATACTTCGTCTTCACACAAAAAATGGAAGTTGGGTAACTAATAAAACCATTCTGGCTGAAATAACGGATCCATTTGGTGAATTTCAAAAAAAAGTAATTGCTCCCTTTGACTGTTACATCTTCGGCGTAAATACAGCACCCATTGTTAACAAGGGAGATGCATTGTTTCATATAAGTATTGAAACAGATCAAAACAATTTGTAACAGAGAATTGTAATTTTGTAATTGATATTGAAAAAAATAGATAATATTCTTAAAAGGATTAACTATGGCAAGATTTCTAAAAAAACAAAAACAGGAAATAGGAAGATCTCCAGATGAATTACGGTTCTATGGTGAAAGAAAAATCGAGAATGTATTTCTGCGAATCATTGATTTTGACCCCAATAATCTAACAGAGGATGCTGTAAGTACCGTTAATGATATCCTAAAATATCAAGACAAAGATTCGGTTACCTGGTTTAATATAGATGGTCTTCATAATATTATCATTATGGAAGAAATCGCTAAGGGATTTAAACTGGATAACCTCATCCTTGCAGATGTTTTGAAAACTCATGAACGTCCAAAAGTACACGAGTATGATAATTGCATTTTTCTTTCGATAAAAATGCTTAAGCTTGATGAAAATACAGAAAAGGTTTCTGTTGAAAATTTGAGTTTAATAATTACAAAATCAGTATTAATAACTTTCCAGGAAAGAAAAGGTGATGTTTTTGCACCAGTGAGAGAGAGGATCAGGAAACAAAAGAAAAGAATACGTAATTCGGGTACTGATTATTTAACATTTGCTTTGCTTGATATTGTAATTGATAACTACATATACATTATTAGTGTTTTAGGAGAGAAAATAGAGACTTTGGAAGAAAACCTTCTTCAGGAACCTAAACAGTCAGTTATAGAAGAAATAAATCGATACAAGCGCGAGTTAAATTTCCTTCGAAAAAATATAAAACCTGCAAAGGAAATGATATTGAGTCTTGCAAAAATAGAATCAGAGTTAATTCATGAAGCAACAGATGTACATATTAAAGAATTGCTAAATAACATTAATCATGCAAGTGAATCATCTGATAGCTATCGAGAAATATTATCTGACCAACTAAATATTTATCATACAACTATCAGTAGCAGGTTAAATGATATTATGAAGTTTTTAACTGTGTTTTCGGTTATTTTCATACCGCTCACTTTCATTGCAGGAATATATGGAACAAATTTTGATTTTGTTCCAGAGCTACACTACAAGTATAGCTATTTTATAATGTGGATTGTTATTATTATTGTAGCTCTTGGAATGTTAATTTATTTTAAAAGGAAAAAATGGCTGTGATAATTACTACATACAACAATATCAATCAAATAATAGTAGAATTAAGGTAGCACTCTGAAGAAATGGTACTAAAAACTACAGCTTATGCAACTTTGTCACATCACTTCTCTGTCCGCCATTATGAGTTGAGGAAGGGCAGGTAATTTATTCATAATATGCTGGTTGTAATTTAATATTACGATATACTTGTATTTCATTTTGATCGTTAATCCTTTGGATATTTCAATTGTTGATTTGCAAAGCAATTAAAATCCCAATTACTACAAAGATTTCACCTATTGCATAAAACAAATACCTACTAAACCTAACCAGTGTTGATGTTGGTTTATTTACGGAAAGAAGACTAATTCTTATATTTCTAAAGTGTCTTATCATGGCTTATAAATTTAAATATTATTATGACACATTATATATTGCGCATCTTTCTATTTAGATTGCATTTATCCATATTTTTGTTCTGATTTTTAATCAATAATAAACATAGGAATATGACTCACAAAACGTTAATTACAAGTTTAATTGCATTATTTTTTATGGTATCGGGTATTGCCCAAACTGATGAAAGTTATTATATAAGTAAAACAATAAATAGCTCATTCGAAGAAGCCACGGAAAAAGTTAAATTAGCATTAAAAGAACAAGAGTTTGGTGTAATTACTGAAATAGAAATGCATGAAAAACTAGCTGAAAAAGATTTTGAGATCAAACCATATAGAATTCTAGGTGTTTGTAATCCTAAATTTGCATATCAAACAATTCAGGTTGAAGAAAATATAGGGCTTTTTCTGCCTTGCAAGGTACTAGTGAAGTATATTGATGAAAATACAACAGAAATTGTAATGGTTAATCCTTCCTCCTTAATGAAAATGCTTGGTAATGAAGGTCTAATGAAAGTAGCAGATGAAGTGACAGTAAGATTTAAGAATGCCATGAAGACAATCAAATGATAGCTGATATATAAAGGGTTGCATGATCTATGTATAAGGCATCTTGATTACTCAATTAGAAGAGGACACCAATATTTAATGCCCAAACATATTCATTACGTTCATCACTTTTGGAAACGATAAGACGTAGTGGGTCAATTCTTGAATTATGACCTACACCAATCTTCCAACCACTAAAAGTATTGTCTTCAAATTCAAATAACCCAGATAATCTTCTTTTTCAAATATTGGAATATCTCGGAGTGTAATATTATCAGTTAGTAGTTCGTTCCAGTCAGCATTAAAAACAATTACTTCCAATTCATCTGCAGAATATCCCAATGAATATAAAGCAGCTACTAATGAACCCATACTTGTTCCGCTGATATAATCTGGTTTAATACCATATTCTTCAAAAACTTTAAGTACTCCAATGTGAGCAAATCCTTTTGCACCTCCTCCACTATGAACCAGTCCAATTTTTGGCTGTGATTGGAGAAGAGAGTCAGAGATGACCTGACCCTGAATTTCAATAGATAATAAAATAAATAGTACTGAAAAAAAGAAGAGTGTGCTGCGAAACATGATTATAGGTTTTAATAACCCATTAGAATTAATATTGTCGCTAAATTAATCAATATCAATGAATATGAAATCATATTTAAGGTTTGTGATATAAATTGATACTACTGAAAAGCACTCTCACTTAATATCGTTATTTCTCCTAATTATTAAACATTAATTTCTGTGTCAGTACTTTAAAACTTGTATTGATTGGCTATCTTGGATTTGAAGCGGTTTTTTTGTAATTTAGCTTCACTAAAAAAACAACCATGAAAAAGTCTGTAATAATATTTACTTTAGCTCTGTTATTTGCTAGCATACTTAGTCCACAATTTTCATGTAATAACAAGGATGACGGTCCGGTTATTTCACCTGTAGTGCTATCAGTTTCATTCCCGTTTTTAAGCTATAAGCATGATCAGTATTATCAACTTGACCATGACTCACGTGCCATTGAAATGGTTTTTAGTAACCTGATTGATGAGGAAACTGTAGCAGGTAATATTGATTTTTTTGATAAGGATGGGTCACTTAACACACATTATGAACTATTTATTGAAGGGAAAGTCATATTTATAGTTTTCAATGATGATTTTTACTTAGATGGTGGATGGAAATATGAATTGGGTATTTCAAAAAATTTGCATTCGATTGAAGGCTACAAATTAGGCGAATCTAGAACAATTCAATTCAGGACTGTGGCAAAACACATTTCTCATTCAGTTGGTAAAAAAAATGGAGCCGTAAGCAGGACAGCAATTGCTTGTATAAGTGATATTCATTGTGGGGATCAGCGTGCCATAGATGGAAATTATTCGTGGTTTGGGGAAAATTCAGCTGCCTTAACCAGTTTTATGGAATACGTTAAAAACAACGAAAATATTAAAGAGTTAGTTATTCTTGGTGATTTATTTGATGAATGGATGATTACA
>JABMPH010000340.1 GCA_013203805.1 Bacteroidota bacterium
ATCATTTTGCAATGAACATATTTTGTTCATCGGGTGAATAAATAGTGGTATACTTTTCGATTGAAGAGTGGACTACTTCCTAATTAATATAAACAACTAGGGTTTGTAAGTCTTAACTTATATCATCATTACATATCTATAATCTAACTTTAAATAACACTTCAAAGATAATACACTTAATTCACATATGCAAACTTTCCACTACATAGTTTTTACATTTTTATACTTATTAATTTTATATACTTTGGGGTATAGAAAAAGAAAAAGGAATACTTAGCGTATTATGCTATATTTCTGATACTTACATAGATATTACTTTTGTAATACATCTTGTAATATACTTAGCACACTAAACAAGGATTATACAATATTTGAATATATTTTATTAATTAAATAAGAATATAATATAATAAACACTATTATTAAGGTTTATAATAATGAGAAATGAACGTATTAAATTAAGGAAATACCTTGTTCCAGGAATAACTTTTGAACCGATAGAGTATTTATACAACACTCCCGGAACAATAATTTATCCATACAATTATAACTAATTATTTGATTGTGCGATTCTCTGCTATTCATGTAATTACACAAATAAATGAATAAATAATTATGACTATCCCTTTCTAGATATCTACATAAAAGGTATATGAAGATATTTCAACAAATAAGTTGTATTGAAAATCAACTTGAGATATACACATTACTGATGATTTTATTTCTAAAGGATAATCACAGATTAAACCAAATAAAAAGGCCGCCCCTTCACGACGACCTTTTGGTAATTCTGTACTTTTCTTGAACTAACTTAACTAGGGTTTGTAAGTCTTAACTTATATCATCATTACATATCTATAATCTAACTTTAAATAACACTTCAAATGTAACATATTTTTTCAACAATACAAACATTTGTAACAATGATTTTATAAAAAGATTTAGACGAAAATATAGGATGGATATAATTCAGTAAAACAAAAATATAATTATATACTAATCTTCTGTAATTAAGATAGTTATATAACAGAAAACATGTAAATGCTTAATCATGTATAAATATTATATATAAAAATAGAAGTGGGAAATAAGATAATCGGTGAAGTGTATTTCATAAAAAAAGACTGTCAATGTAAGTGACAGCCTTTCTTTTATGACCTTGAAGTCCTTTTCAGGAAGCCATAACATCAATCATCGATATATTATTTTCTTTTAAAATCTGTAAATGTCCCATCAGCGAACAGAATAACTATTTTATCAATAGGCTTACTTTCAGTATTAACAATTCTATCGTTTGGCACCGTCTGCTTTGCTTCTAATTTAGGTTCCTCTTCAGTAACAACCTCCTTTGGTTCAACAACGTTGTCTTTCACAGGCGTCAACGCATTCTCCGTCATATCTCCCTCCCCGGTAAATAACCACCTTGCATTTAGATCGGTGAAAGATATAAGTAACCTCTCAAGAAAAGATGCGCCTGGCTTGTTTCTACCATTTAATATATGTGAAATATTTGACCGTTGAACTTCTAAAATCGAAGACAATTCACCAGCCGAAATACTTTTGTAATCCATATATTGCTTAATCCTGTCTTTCATTATAATACTATTACTTACTAACTATCAATGAAATAACAACTACAAACTGTTTAATTATAATATTGATTGTACGAATGTAATAATTATTTACAAAATAATCTAATCTTATTTCTATTTTTTTATTAAAATCTTAATTATTATTTGAATAATTGATTGTATTTAGCTTCAGATAACCACTTTATCTATATGTATATTAGTTGATTATAATTAAATATCATTGTATTATTGAATAACATGTTACATTATATAATATTTAATCATGATATTACTTTAGATATACTAGTGTAATCAGCTGAAACAGTGAGCTATTAATCCGTTCTAGTAATACTTTTATTATATATTTGTCATCATACAACATTGAATACATTTTTAAAATTTATTCAATCTAATCCTGAGACTATATTTCAGTTATGTATTAATTACTTTTCAGTAAGTTACATATACATTTTCATTCAAATACATATATTACATATATACAATGTTTATGTATTCTTGTATTTCTACATATTTGTAATTTTGTATTAAAATATTTGAACTTTTGTAATTATACTTTTTTACACAGGGGTATATGTATAAATGAAAACTACATATCTACACAATATTTGTGTGACTTGTAATGTCTATCCAATGGATTTTATATATTAACCTGTTTGGCTTTATTGAATTACGATGTATTTAAGATAGTTTTATAATTATTAATAAAACCACTCCTTTCTTATTTCAAATGATCGATACTTGTAAATTTGCTATTTTAGCATCGCTTAACTATTCTATTTGTATACAACTATGGATAAAACATAAAATATTAAATTCTAATGAGGTTAAACTACACTCAGAATATGGGTAAGTAATTGAGTTTAATTAAATTATGTTTTATTTTAGGTTGTTTCATTTTTTGTTCAAAGAGCGAAAATTATTAAAATTTTATTAATGCGATCATTTCAATTACTTTTCTGGCTAGGTTTTATAATATTCTATGTATTTATTTCACTGTGTGCAGTTCAGAATATAAAACGAATTCTTCAGCCAAAACATAAACAAAAGTTTTTGGTTTTATTTTTGGTGTTAGCATGTTCCATTTGTGGCTTAATGGTTCTTTTATATGTATGGCCTGGAGATGTTCGCAATTCAACCAACTATATATTGTATTCCATTTTTAATGGAATACTTTTTATCGATTTGATTTTTAAAATTCCTCAATCCATTTTATTCTTAACTGGTTTTCTTTTCCCAAAGGGTTTTAAACGACAAACCATCAGTTGGATTGGAATTATTATTTCGGGTTTTGTGAGTAGTGTTTTATTATACGGAATATTATTTGGGAAAAATGAAGTTGCTGTGCAGGAGATTGAACTTGAATTCAAAAACCTTCCAGAATCGTTTGATGGATATAAAGTTGTTCAAATTTCCGATATTCATTTAGGTAGTTTTACATCGCAACAAGTTTTGAGAAAAACACAAAAACAAATTCAAACTCTTCAACCTGATTTGTTGCTGTTTACTGGAGATTTGGTCAATAATTTTTCGCAGGAATTAAAAGGTTGGGATTCTGTTTTTCATGGTATTAATGGAAATACTAATAGCTTTTCAATACTAGGAAATCATGATTATGGAGATTATAGTAATTGGGAAAATGATACGGATCGAGCTAATAACTTTCAATCTATTACAGAAGCGCATAAAAAGTTTGGCTTTCAGTTATTAAGAAATCAAAATATAACATTGTTAGCAGGCTCCGATTCAATTTATTTAATAGGAGTTGAAAACTGGGGACATCCACCCTTTCCGCAGTATGCCAATTTAAAACAGGCATTTTCAGGAATTCCAGATAATTCATTTAAAATATTAATGACACACGATCCCGCTCATTGGGAGTCGCAAATTAAAGACAAGGAAAATATTGAACTTTCACTTTCGGGGCATACACACGCTTTACAATGGGGAGTAAAAACTGCTGGTATTCCGTTCAGTCTTTCCTACTTTATTCGGAAAAACTGGGGTGGCCTTTATAAATCTAACAATTCATATTTGTATGTAAACACAGGATTGGGAACAGTAGGAATACCTTATCGTATCGACATTCCGGCAGAGATAACATTGATTACTTTAAAGCGAATTAAAGTCGATTGACAATAAAAAATCGAAGTAAGTTTTCTTCATTTCGGGTAGGTACGACGCCCTAAAACCAATTTCTACGGGTGCATAAAATCGTAAAAAATGTGCATCACCGGTAAGTTCGATTCCATACGAAGATATGTAGGAAGTATATGTTCCAACAACGTGTCCATTCTCGTAATAATTTCCTTTTAAATTTGCATAATCAGTAAAAAGAGAAGCATTTACACGCTTTAAATAAGCAAGTCCTGCAAAACTCCATTCGGGATAAAACAGGGGTAATTTATAGTCGAACGCAAAACTTTGCATCTCGTTAGAATTGATTTTCCCCCAGCCTCGCGGATAACGAATTGCATCTGAAAAACTATGATTCCCGGATGGCTGTTTATTGTGAAAGCCAGCATAAAAACGCATTCCATGATTTCCCTGTATTCCGGGAAGAAATAGATACGACTGTGCCAAAATCATATTACCCAGGTTGGTATCGCTAAACGGAGAATGATGAAAGCTGACATCGGTAACTACCCCAAAATTAGGATAAACATCCTGAGTACTTTGTCTCAAAAACTGTTGATAATACAAGCGATAAGTAAGTGATTGGAAATTACCTTCAGAAAATTGATCGGGAGTAGATTCATCGTGTTTATACAATGAAATATCATTACTCATTTCGGTCTGAAGCAATCGGTTAAACTTGCCTTTTGACAAATTGAACGGAATTTTCATATTAAATTTAAAGTTAGTTTGCTTCCATGTAAATCGCTGAAGGGAAGTATCTTGCTGAATAACCTGTCCGCTCTTATTTGTTTGTTGTTCAATTAACATATATTCCGAGGCTCGATTTCCTGTATTCAACTCAATATCAAAAACAGGATACCAACCCTTGAACGTGTATTTACCATAAACTTTGCCCGCTTTTTCTGTCACGTCCCATTCGTACCCCAAAGTAGTTAGCGAAGTTCCCAACTTATTTTGCGACATAAAACTAACTCCAGGAGTTATTTCGTATAAACTAGCATCAACGGAAGCTGGTGCCCAACTATGAAAATTAAAAAGATGAGCCGCTTTGCTGTAGTTCTTAGACTCATATTCAATGGTGTCTAAAACAGATAAATCCAGAACTCCCGACTCCTGCTTTGCCATGTCATCAGCCAATTTGTAATTGTGTTTTCGAATCGTATTTAAGGAATGTAAATCTCCCTTGTTTAATGGAATTTCAAGTAAACGAAAACCCTCCGCGGTGTAATCACTCAAAACCATTTTTGTGCTATTTGGGGAAAGGGCTGCGGACTCCGATCCAAATCGTGGTTCATAAATTTGTTGAATGGATTTGTCAGTAAGATTTAGAACGAATATTCCATTTTTTCCTGTATAACTACTTGTGAAAAATAATTGATTATTTACCACCTCCAAATTTTTTATTTCACCTAAATCCTCGTCAATTAAAAGATTCATTTTGCCTGTTTCCAGGTTGAATTTTACCAGGCGTTTGCCTTCATTAAAAAGAACCACGGCAACCAATTCTTTCTCGTTTAACCATTCAGGAGAAAAGAAATAGTTGTTGTTTTCTGTTTGAATTTTTTTTAAGAGTTCGCCGCTAGCAATGTTATAAACCGACAAATAATAGTTACTGGAAAAATCGGTTTCTACCACTACAACTCTTTTAAAATTGGGTGAAATTGCCGGAGCAAATGCTGTAAATTCGGGAATTACTTTGTTCTTTTTTGAAGTTATAATATTATATAACTGAATGAATGATTTGCCACTGTGCGACCAGCGAAGGCTCGGTATCTGCTCGCTCCAGACAATCCAGTCGCTACGGTAATTTATCGATTCGCCAAAAACGATTCCTGGCTTAAACAGTTTACTCTCTTCTCCTAAATTATTAATAGTAACAAAGGTTGGAGTTTTGTTTAGTGCTGTTTTATATGAAACAATTGTAGAGTCGTTTAGCCAGTGGTTAAAATTGTAGTTTGAATAAAATTTATTTTTTGGTGAAAGAGTTTTAGACGGCGAAGTTGAAAAAATCTTGTCTTGCACAATCCATACATTTTGCAAACTATCAAAAACAGAATCATACAAATTAACTTTATTAAACCCAGTAATTTTCTTTAAAGATTTGTTAAAAATATTCAGCGAAAAAGGCTTCTTTCCTACCCGATCTAATACTGAATCCCAAATTAGAGCACCATATTTTTGTCTGGTTGCTCCCACCAAATAATAACCCAATTTATATTGATTCGGCACATAATCTTTAACCGAACCATTGTAAGCTTTGTCGTATTTATAAACTCCTTTTTCAACCAACTGCGCTTTGTGTTCCATTAAAAATGAAGGAAATCTTCCTCGCCCCGATTTACTCAAAGCAGTTTCAGAAACAACAGCATCGCCCTCAATAAACCACCATGGAAAATAGATTCCAAAAACTCCGACAGTTCCCTGCTCGCCCAACAATATTTTTATAATTTTCGGTAGTTCGCTATCTATTTTATCGATTTGAACAACATGTCTAAATTCATGAATTGCTAACTGCTGCATCCAATCTTGCGAATAAATTCCCTGATGTGGAGTGGTATAAAATTCGGAGCGTTTAGGTGCCCAGGCAACCAACCCATTAGATTTTACCGTTTGAGTATGCAATAGTATTGATATTTTTTTTGGTTTATGTTGTAAGGAATTGCTTATATATTCATAAACTTTCTCCATTACCAAAGCTAGTTTTTGAGCTTCTTTTTCGTAATAATCAGGAT
>JABMPH010000031.1 GCA_013203805.1 Bacteroidota bacterium
CGTGATTTACACATTACATTAGTTTATTATTTGTAATCCAGTAATCAATTGGTTATTCAAGTACTTGAGACACCCATTCCGGTAATCTTTCGGACTGTTTAAAACGTCTTCTGTTTCATGCTTTTGATTTTCACAAAGTGTTCGGGGCAAATAGCAAAATCCGGTACAAAATTACTAAAAAATGTTCCTTTTCTGCATTCTTTTTAGTCTTCATTAGATATTTCATCAAACTCCACTTCGGTTTTAACTTTTCTCATAAACTCTCCATTCAGTTCTAAACAGTAAGAGTTATGCACCAGTCGATCGATTATCTTGTAGGATTTTTACCTCACAAAACGGACATCTTTGTTTGGTCTAATCTGAACCAATGATCTTGAGTGTTCTTTCATCCCTTTGCCCTCCACAATATTGATCAAGTGCTTTGGAAAACAAAGAATCCTCCAAATCAACGAATTCAAATAATGTCATTGAAGAACAAAACTTTAAATTGTCTGGGTAGCCAAAAATATCAAGTGACGATAGACCTCTTAAATTGAGTAATATATTTGTACATACGGACAGACGTGATCCCAATATTGCATGGTTCAAATAAGCTCTCGCCTCTTTTTTGTTTTTTACAGCATAAAATTCAGAAGTAGAACTACTTCCCAATCCTATTATTTGTGGAAAAACAAACCACATCCAATGAGACTCTTTACACCCGCGTTTCAATTCAGAAAGTGCAATCTCATAATTACGGATCTGTGCTTCAAGGAAACGATTTAGAATAAATGGATCAGCGTCATTGTATGCTTCATGAGGTTTCTTCATAATCCACATTCCAACTTCGTTCCTTTTATTATGATCATTATAAAATTATTTTGTAGTAGAAAACGTTTAAGAAGATTAAATTGATATAATTACAATTAGTCTTTCTTGGGTTCGATTAATTTTTCCGTTTTTTCCTTAAGCGTATCTACAATTTCATTAACCTGTTTTGATACGTCATTGTTAAGAATATCTTCTGCTTTTTCTTTCACGGTTTTTACACCAAGTTCAACACCTGTTTTTAGTTCCTCAACTAGTTCATTTACATCCTTAGGAATTTGTTTTCCCGTAAATTGAAGATACCCTACATATATAATTAAACAAGCTGCAGTGACCATTAAAAGCTTAATCATTTTTTTTATGATGCTGAAGATTATAAGAATTGATAATAATACTGCAATAATCATATAAATTGGGTTATCTGTAATTGTTTGGTATATGTTTTCCATTGTATTTCCTTATTAGTTTATCAATTCTTCTTTATGATTTTCGATGAATTCTTGTTTCTTAAACAAATAGCCCTTGCCTTGTGCTTCAACAATAGTTTTATAATTCCAGCATTCCTCTAAATGTCCAACATTTTCAATATTATAAGCTTCCACAAGTGTTTTTTCTTCTTGAAAATAGTGAATATTGGCTATGTTCTGAGTATCTGCGCTTACAACACCATCTCTAATGCAAAAAATATTTCCATTTCCTTGACGTCGAAACAATAGATCATTTATTGTATTACAAAAAAGATATAGTATATTTAAGATAATAAATTATTATAATCTCAAATTACTATTATTGTGTTTTATCGAGTTTAGTTTAATGGTGTATTTTATTCACTTATCAATGCAACGCTATTATATTTAGTATCCTGGTTACTTCATTCTCACCGAATGTGTTAGACCCGAGAAGTAAAACATAATCAACCATATATAATTGATCATTTCTTATTAATTTTAATAACATTTCATTATTTTCGACAAAACCAGGAAATAATTGGCCAGATATATCACAGTTATCCTCTGAACCAATTGCATCAATAGTAATAGATATTTCATCCAACCATTGCGATGACCCAACCAATAATTCACCGTTTATAATATTATTACAATCCTCATTTGTAATTGCACTTGAATCAAATATACCGATTATGTCACTCTCCAACAGTATATTATATGTATCAGTAATTATAATAATATTGCTTATATTTGTTTCTCCAATTGATAAACAAAATGAATTATCATCAGGGATACCATTACAATTTTCATCTATTCCATTACAATTATCATCATTGCCAGTTTGCGAGCCCTCAACACAAGTATCAACTGTTCCACCACTTACACATTCTAGTATACCGGTAGCATAACA
>JABMPH010000341.1 GCA_013203805.1 Bacteroidota bacterium
ATAGTGTTGGTATTATTGACAGTTTTTTCCCAAATGCAGATTTCTTTATAGAACCAGAACGTTTTGATCGTCATATGGATAAATTAAGACGCAACGGAAGTAACAAAGTAGATTATGTTAGTATCTGTTCACCAAACTATCTGCATGATGCACACATCCGCATGGCTCTTAGAAATGATGCGGATGCCATTTGTGAGAAACCATTGGTGCTGAATCCCTGGAATTTGGATGGGTTGCTTGAAATTGAAAGGGAAACAGGGAAAAAGATATACAATATTCTCCAATTAAGGCATCACAAATCAATTATTGATCTTAAGAAAAAAATAGATAATCTCCCCAAAGATCGTATTCATGATATTGACTTAACATATATTACTTCACGAGGAAAATGGTATCACTATTCATGGAAAGGTGATGTATCCAAATCAGGAGGTGTTGTTACAAATATTGGAATTCATTTTTTCGACATGTTAGGATGGATTTTTGGTGATGTAATTAATAATTCCCTACATCAACTCAAGCCCGATAAAGCATCTGGCTTACTGCAGTTAAAAAATGCTAATGTGCGTTGGCATTTGAGCATTGATAAAAATGAACTACCGAAGGACGCAATTGATAATAATCAAACTACCTATAGGTCAATAACTGTTGATGGAGAAGAGTTTGAATTCAGTGGCGGATTTACCGATCTTCATACAGAAAGTTACAAAAACATACTTGACGGGAATGGTTTTGGGATGGAAGATGCAAGAAATAGTATTGAAATAGCTCATCTTATACGAAATCAAAAACTCACAACAAATCCAACTGAATCGCACCCTTTTTTTAAAAAATGAGTCAATCTACTAAAATCTGGTATGCTGTTTATGTTAGGTCGAGAACAGAGAAAAAAGTTGCTCTGGAATTAACGTATAACGAAATTGACAATTACCTTCCTTTAGTTAAGCGACTTAAGCAATGGAGTGACAGGAAAAAGTGGGTTGAGGAACCACTTTTTCGATCATATATTTTTGTGTGTATCGAGCAAAACGATTATTTTAACGTAACACAAACTCAAGGTGTGGTAAAATATATTTCATTTGAAGGTAAGGCTGTACCAATTCCTGATGAGCAAATCCTCGCAATCAAGTATTATTTGGAGGAAACGGATCCTGAAAAAATTGACTCAGCCAAGTGGAGTAAGGGACAAAAAGTTGAGGTGATATCAGGAAGTATGGTTGGTTTGAAAGGAGAGTTAATTGAGGTTAACGGAAAAAACAGACTTAAGGTTGAAATAGAAGCTATTGGCAGCTCGTTACTTATATACATCCCCAAAAGTAAACTAAGAAAAATATAATATTCCCAATTACCTTTCTATAATAAGAACAGCAGTAATAATAGTATTCCATAATATCTATGCTTGTTTGTGGCATTGTAGTATTTTTACCAGCTAAATAATTTCAAAATGAAATCTCCTTCATATTCGATTAATAATTTACGAGAACTTGAGGCCGAATCAATTCACATTATCCGTGAAGTTGCAGCCGAATTTGAGAACCCCGTAATGCTTTATTCCATTGGTAAAGACTCTTCGGTAATGGTGAGGCTTGCCGAAAAAGCTTTTTATCCCGGCAAGGTTCCATTTCCATTAATGCACATAGATTCAAAATGGAAATTTGGTGAGATGATTGATTTTCGTGAAGAGTATACCAGGGATAATGGCTGGAATTTGATAGTACATCATAATAAAGAAGGATTTGAGTCAGGAATAGGTCCCTATACACATGGAAGCAAAGTTCATACCGACGTAATGAAAACCCAGGCTTTGTTAGCTGGTCTTGAAAAATATAAATTTGATGCAGCCTTTGGTGGAGCCCGTAGAGATGAAGAAAAATCGAGAGCTAAAGAAAGGATATATTCTTTTAGAGATAAGTTTCATCAGTGGGATCCTAAAAATCAGCGACCAGAGCTTTGGAATATCTTCAATGCAAAGGTTCATAAAGGTGAGTCCATAAGGGTTTTTCCCATCTCAAATTGGACTGAACTCGACATATGGCAATACATACGACTTGAAAAGATTCCGATAGTTCCATTGTATTATGCAAAAATGCGTCCCATTGTAGAAGTTGATGGTAGTCTTATTCTTGTTGATGACGATAGAATGCCGAAAGAACTTCGAGACAAAGCTAAAATGAAAATGGTAAGGTTTAGAACCCTCGGGTGTTATCCACTTACCGGTGCAATTGAGTCGGAGGCTGACACCATTGAGAAAATTGTAGAAGAGATGATGACGGTAACCGTAAGTGAGCGAACCACTAGGGTAATCGATTTCGATCAGGAAGCTAGTATGGAACAGAAGAAAAGAGA
>JABMPH010000342.1 GCA_013203805.1 Bacteroidota bacterium
GGATATTAATAATTTACTTGCCAACTTTCAATAATACCAACTAAACATCAAAATGCGCTGATAAATCTTCATCTTATATCTTTAAGATTTAAAACTGATAAGCCAAATCAATTTATTTGATAGTTTTACACCAAAATGTACCTAATAAATACATCCAATGAAAAGCACTATAATTATAATTGCTATTGTATTGGTTGTGCAATTGGAGGAAGTCTTGGGCTTATCAATTCTCACGGTGACAAAGGAGCCACCTTATTATACTTAGGTGGTGCAATAATTGGTGACCTTGGTATTGTATTGTGGATTTCTGGTGGAATTAAGGCTTCAAATAATAAGGATGCGATGGAAAAGGTACAAAAAAGCACGAACCTTTCTTTCGGTCCAACCAATAATGGTGTAGGTTTAATACTCAAATACAATTAATACCGTTTATTAAAGAATCCAACATCTAAGAAGGTGGATTTCAAATGTATATTAAACGATAACTAAACCACTATGGGTTAGGGATCCATTGGTTACATTGACGAATGAACTTCATTTAGATAATAAACTACTTACGAACTTTTGGTTTTCTCTTTTCCTTATTTTTCACAAATATTAGTTTATAACGACTTTTTGGACTCTCTCGTTGCTCTATCTCAAATTTGCCTGTGGATTTAATTAATGGGGTTAGCTTTTGGAAGCCGTAGTTTCGAGGATCAAAATTGGGTTGTTTCTTTTGCAATAAACTTCCAACATCACCTAAAAAAGCCCAACCATCATCATCCGAAAGATCTCTTATTGTTGACGCAATAAACTTTATTTCTTTGGCAGTGATGCTATCGACTATATCTCTAGGAATATCTTTTTCATTTTCAGATTCCTGATCTTTCGACTGATTTTTCAATATTTCGATATAGATAAATTTATCACAAGCCACAATAAATGGATTTGGAGTTTTTTTCTCACCGATACCAATCACCTGCATTCCGGCTTCTCTTAGTCTGGTTGCTAATCGTGTAAAGTCACTATCACTTGAAACTAGGCAAAATCCATTAACTTTTTCCGAATACAGAATATCCATTGCATCTATTATCATGGCTGAGTCCGTAGCATTCTTTCCAGTTGTATATCCATATTGCTGAATTGGCGTAATTGCATTTTCGAGAAGCAAATTCTTCCATTTCGACAAATTAGGTTTTGTCCAGTCGCCATAAATTCTCTTTATTGTAGGGTTTCCATATTTGGCGATTTCCTCCATCATTTCCTTAACGTAAGCAGATGGTATATTATCCCCATCTATTAATACAGCAAGATTTAAATTCATACAATATATGTTGATTTAGGTGATACTCTTTTTTGTAAAATTACATTTTTTTGGCACTTATTAAATATGTCGTATTAATATTCACAAATTAAATAAATAAAAGAATCCATCATCTTAGAAGATGGACTTGGATCGCACTCATAGTTCACTTTAATTTATAAAGCACATGTAATGGAGTGTTGGAGTAATGGACGTGGGGCACAGTTTTGCCAATAGTTACACAAATGAACTATAATAACACAAAAAATCAGAATTTGGTATGTTAACTGGGATTGTATTTTCATCACTCCACGTCCATTATGCTTTATTATTTTTATGTTTAACAATCAATACATGCACCACCATCAAAAAGGTGGATTTCAGATGTAAAATTAAAAATTCTTTCTTCTGGTAAGTTTCTCTATATGAAATGAATATTCTCGTATTTGGAAAACCCTCAAGTAAAGTTGATACAATGTGATAACCTATTTTATTGTTTACTATACAAATTCGATTTTTGGCATAAGTATTGAATTAGAATATTTAAACACTACGCAAATGGAAAAAAAAGCAAGCAAAAAAACAACTAAAGTACTTGTTGTTGACGACAATTTACTAAATAGGAAATTAGCTTGCGCTGTATTAAAAGGTTACAATATTGATTATGATGTTGCAGAAAATGGAAAAATTGCATTCGACTATTTTTTAGCCGGAGATTACAATCTTATTCTGATGGATATTCAAATGCCAATATTAAATGGTATTGAAACTACACAAAAAATAAGAGAGCATGAAAAAAACTCCGGAGTTACAGCGCCTATACCTATTATCGCGGTTACTACTTTTACTATGAGTAACGATAAGCGCAATTGTTTTGAGGCTGGCATGAACGACATACTGGCAAAACCTTATAAAACAGATGATATGATTGTAATGATTTCCAAATTTATTAATATTGAGCCACCTCAAAATTAAACATAGCCTCATTAGATAGACTTGACGGTAACTATTTGTTGGTTTACCTTTAGAAATCTCAACTTGAGAAGCAGATGTTGTATTAAGCACCATATCCAAATTATCCTTTTACGTATCACATACAATTCATTTCTATATATTTATGAATAATTAATATTATGTATTTTTGGCAACACTTAATAAGCTTCAAAAATGCAACTAACAAATAGACAAATATTTCAGTACCATCTTGCAACACCATCCAATGTATCCTCACCTATCGAAATTGTAAAGGCAAAGGGCATTTACATATACAGTGATTCAGGTCAGCAATATATTGATCTTGTATCTGGCGTATCTGTAAGCAATGTAGGTCATCTACACCCAAAAGTTGTAAAAGCCATCAAAGATCAACTTGGCAAGTATATGCATTTGATGGTTTACGGGAAATATATTCAATCGCCACAGGTTCAGCTAACTTACAAACTGGTTATTAATCTGCCTGAAAAATTGAATTCAGTATATTTCGTAAATTCAGGCAGCGAAGCTGTTGAGGGTGCTCTTAAACTGGCTAAACGGATTACTGGACGTACCGGAATCATTTCATTTAATAATGCCTACCACGGAAGCACGCATGGTGCATTAAGTGTTCTTGGAAACGAAGAAATGAAAAACGCTTACCGACCACTCCTACCCGATATTTCTTTTTTTAACTTCAACGATAACAAAGTTATCGATAATATTACACAAAGTACTGCATGTATAATTATGGAACCCATACAAACCGAGGCTGGGATAATTCTTCCAAATTTGGAATGGCTACAGTTGATAAGAAAAAGATGTGATGAAACTGGAACAATGTTAATTTTTGATGAGGTGCAATTAGGTTTTGGTAGATCTGGAAAACTTTTTGCTTATGAAAATTTTGATGTAATCCCCGACATACTTTGTTTGGCAAAAGCGATGGGATCAGGTATGCCACTTGGCGCATTTATTTCCTCATCTGATAATATGGATAAACTAACCCACAACCCTGCCCTCGGACACATAACAACCTTTGGCGGTCACCCTGTTAGTTGTGCTGCCGCATTAGCTTGATTTGAAGTTATTACTGATAATAAACTACATACAAAATCTGATGGTTTAGGTAAATTATTTGTTGATCTATTAAGCAATCAACCATTGATTAAAGAGATAAGACAAATTGGATTAATGATTGGAGTTGAGATAATCGCCCCATATAAAATTAGTGATCTCATTTCAATTTTTCTTAGTAATGGATTAATTGTGGATCAATTTTTATTTAACGATACAAGTTTTAGAATTGCACCTCCATTAACAATAAATGAAACTGAAATTAAATTAATCGTGAGCAAAATTGATTTAAGCTTAAAAGAATTAGCAAATAATTAGGTATTTTTTATAACCGACTGCATGACTAAATACATTAATTGCATTAATAATCATTTTATATTTGATCTCCTCCTTTTCTCAGGTTACGCAAATCAGCACGGCAAGGTTAATAATGATTGACTTGTAAAACCCAACTAACATATGCCGATTTATCAATTATCAGATAGCTATGTATTCCCTAATCCAGCTATGGCTGAACCAGATGGGCTATTGGCAGTTGGAGGCGATTTAAATCCACTACGATTAATTGAAGCATATAGCAATGGCATTTTCCCATGGTATAGCGATGATCAACCAATACTTTGGTGGTCACCGGATCCAAGAATGGTACTCTTTCCCAATGACTTTCGTCGACATAAAAGCCTAAAGAAAGTAGTTGAAAGTGGGATTTTTAAAGTTTCATTCGACAGGATGTTTGAGAAGGTAATTGAACTGTGTGGTAAGGTTACGCGCGAGGATCAAGAAGGTGAAACATGGATTACTGATGATATGAAGCAGGCCTATATTGAGCTGCACCATATGGGTATTGCCCACTCTGTTGAAGTTTATCATGAAGACAATTTAGTAGGTGGATTATACGGATTGTCGCTTGGCAGAACCTTTTTTGGAGAGTCAATGTTTCATACAGTAACAGATGCTTCCAAAGTAGCTCTATGGTATCTTGTTGACCGATTATCAGAACTTGAATTTGACATTATTGATGTACAACAGGAAACAAATCACCTAAAGAGTTTGGGGGCAAATAGCATTAATCGAAAAGAATTTTTACATTTGTTGTCACAATCCCTGAAAAAAGAAGGTATAATTGGCAATTGGGACAAATAAGGTTATTTGACATAAGCTAAGGTAGCTTAACTTGAAAAGTTTCTAATTTGTGAGTAACAATAATACGATAATTGATGGAAGAGAAAAAGATTCACATGAAGCAAGCCATTGACCTAGCATTTTCTAATGTTCTGGAAAATAAAGGAGGCCCTTTTGGTGCAGTAGTTGTAAAAAATGGAGAAATAATTGGAAAGGGTTCAAATTTAGTAACCGACACAAATGATCCAACTGCACATGCTGAGGTAGTTGCAATCCGTGAAGCAGCAAAAAACACGGGATCACATACATTGCAAGGATGCGAAATATACACAAGCTGCGAACCTTGCCCAATGTGTTTGGGCGCAATTTATTGGGCCAGAATAGATAAGCTATTCTATGCCGCCACAAAAGATGATGCTGCCAAAGCTGATTTTGATGATTCCTTCATTTATAAAGAAATATCTCTGCCCAAAGATCAAAGATCCATTCCTTCGCTCCAAATTATGAGAGATGATGCTGTAAAAGTTTTTGAAGCTTGGAACAAAAGTGGGAATAAGATTCTATATTGATTAGTAATTGCCGACCGGCAAAGGCAAGCTTAATTGGTAATTAGATAATTGGTCATTTGATAATTTGTCAATAAGTTCCAACCTTCCATCACTCCAACATCCACACACACACTCTATTTCTTCAAATGCCTGTCCATCTCTCTTTTGTGATCTTTATCCTTAAGGGTATTTCTTTTGTCGTAGAAATGTTTACCACGTGCAACTGCAATTTCTAATTTTGCAAATCCCTTTTCATTAATGAAAAGAGTAACCGGGACAATTGTCATACTCTTTTCCTTTACTTTAATATTTAATTTTTTAAGCTCGCGTGCAGTAATTAATAATTTACGATCGCGTTTTGCAATATGATTATTATATGATCCAAAACTATATTCTGAAATATGCATACCTCTCACAAAAAGCTCCCCATTTTCAAAATAACAATATGAATCTGCTAGGCTTGCTTTACCTGATCTAATTGATTTAATTTCAGTACCTGTAAGCACTATGCCGGCAACAATTTTCTCAATTAAGAAAAACTCCCATGAAACCCTTTTGTTTTTTATCCGGATGTTGTTTTGCATACAAATTATAATGAGGTGCAAATTTAGAAAACAAATTGAATAAGTATTTATTAAAAAATTGTTAGTAACTAAATTCAATTTATTACAAACTCAAAACTCTATAGTTTCCAATTGCATTATATTTGCATCCTGAGATGAAAAAACTTTTTTCGGTCAGAAAACACAATGCAAATACAGCTACACTTGATAATGTAGCGACTAAATATAATATAGACGGCCGATTTTTTTTCGACCGTCTTTTTTTTTTGCAATATCAATCAATAAACCTCAACAAATATGAATGAATTAGTAGGTAGAAGTCTGGTTTCAATAACCGATTACACTAAGGAAGAAATAATTCACATCCTTGACTTAGCAGAAGATTTTGAAAAAGACCAACGTCAAAGAATCTTAGATAACTATGTTGTAGCATCTTTATTTTTTGAACCCTCAACTCGTACCAGACTTAGCTTTGAGAGTGCAGTCCAGTATCTTGGAGGCAGTATTATTGGTTTTGCCAGTGCAGATACATCAAGTGTAAAAAAGGGTGAATCATTAAAGGATACTATACTAACCGTTAGTAATTATTCTGATTTGATAATAATGCGTAATCCAATGGATGGTAGTGCCAGATATGCAAGTGAAGTATCTCCGGTTCCAATAATTAATGCCGGTGATGGTGCAAACCAACACCCAACACAATGCCTGCTCGACCTTTATTCAATTAGAAAAACCCAAGGTAGTCTAGATAATATCCACATTGCAATGATTGGAGACTTGAAATATGGTCGTACAGTACATTCATTAGTTCAGGCTCTTTCATTATTTTGCGCCACATTCCATTTCGTTTCTCCTGAATCATTAAAGATGCCTAGTTCAGTTAAAACCTGGATTAAAAAAGCAGGACTAGAATATCATCAATATACCGATATCATGGATATTATGCCAATTGCCGACATATTATACATGACCCGTATTCAAGGCGAAAGATTTCCTGATCCACTTGAGTACGAAAAAGTTAAAAATTCCTACATCCTTGAAAATAGTATGCTATGTGACTCAAAAGATAACATGAGAGTACTGCATCCATTACCAAGGGTTAATGAAATAAACGAAGATGTTGACGATAATCCTAAAGCCTACTATTTCCAGCAAGCTAAAAATGGTGTATATGTTCGTCAGGCTTTAATAGCAGCCATACTTGGACTAAAGTAGATTTACAACAAAAGGAATTCACATAATAATACATCTGAAAATAACTATTATCATGGAAAATAATAAAAGAAAAGAATTAAAAGTGTCTGCCATACGTAATGGTACAGTTATCGATCATATACCATCTGAAAAATCATTTCAGGTACTCCGCATGCTAAACCTTGATACTTACAGCAACCAAATCTATTTTGGGACAGGATTAGAGAGCCAAAAATTTGGCAAAAAAGGAATCATCAAGATTAGTGAAAAATATTTTGCAGACGAAGAAATAAGCAAAATTGCCTTGGTAGCACCATCAGCAACACTCATTGAAATTACTGATTATGAAGTAACAAAAAAGGAACAAGTTCATCTTCCTGAGTATGTTGAGAAAATTGTAAAATGCTTTAACCCAAAGTGCGTTACAAATATACAGGATGTTAAAACAAATTTCCGTGTAATTACAGATTATAATGGAGAAATGAAACTTGCATGCCATTATTGTGAAAAAACAATGTCGAAAGAAAATATCGAATTTAAATAAATCATAATTTATTATGACCCTATAGCCATGATTATGATTATAGGTCGATCCCATATTATTCAGAATTAACGAATAGAAGTTATTATACAACTAAAGTATCTGCAATTAAATTGCAGTGTTTAAACTTGTTGCTTGGTAATAAATTTCAAATAAACAATATCATCAAAAAAAAGCATAAAATACAATTACTTATTGATCAGGGCGAAAGCCAGCATCTTGACTTCAAATTCGAGGTAAGTGATGCTGCCAAAATTGCCCGAACATTGGTGGCATTTGCAAATACCAAAGGTGGCAAGTTACTGATTGGAGTTAAGGACAACGGAAAAATTTCAGGCATTAGGTCGGAAGAAGAGTATTACATGCTGGAAAATGCAGCAACCCGATATTGTGAGCCTGAGATAAATTTTTCATCCAAGGAATGGAATCTGGACGGGAAAAAAGTACTGGAAATAAGTATTCCACAAAGTCATATTATTCCCCATCGTGCACCCGATCATAATGATAAAATGAAAGCATACATTCGTATTGATGATCAAAATATTCTTGCCAATGGAATTCAAATGAAGATTTGGCAAAAGGGAAATACTAATAAGGAAATAAAATTCGTTTATTCCAATGAAGCGAAAAAGCTACTTGACTTGTTTAATATTCATAAGTACTTATCACTTAAGCAAATTATTGATGAAATAAATCTTTCAAGATATAAAACTGAAAATTTGCTTGCCGAACTTATAATTATGAAAGTTATACTTATGGATGTAGGAGAACATACATCTTTGTTCAGAATAAATGAAACTCTTGAAAATGATTATTAAACTGCTTTTAACTACTTTTGCAAACTAAACGAAACCATGAAGCTAAGAATATTAATATATAATATCGGATTATATGGAATCATATTAATGAGCTGCAATTCATTAATTGCACAGGTTAATTTATCCGGCGACCTTACTAATAATGGCTTTTTAAATAAAACGAAACCGAAGGTTTCAGTATCCTTATCAACTTCTTTTAGTTCATTTGGTTATGGATATAGTGCAATCGGAACATCTATTATGCCTCAAATAACCTTCCCCGTTACAAATAAGTTTTCATTAAGAACAGGAATTGGTTATTCAACATTTTTCATGGCTGGTAATGGCGAAAGTATGCTTAACTCAAGTCCATCAAATTATGGCCATGTTTTTGTTTCTGGCGACTATCTACTTAACGAAAAAATTACACTTCGTGGTACAGCATACAAAACATTCAATTTGAATTCAAAAACTCCTGGAATTGAACCAGTAGGAACTCTTTATGATTTTAGTTCGCAAGGTGTAATTATGGACGTTGAGTATAAAGTAACCGATAACTTTAGAATAAATGTTGGTTTTGAATACCGTCAGCAAAACTACCCAATGTATAGCCCCAATGGTTATCCGATGATGTCGGGAATGGGTAACAA
>JABMPH010000343.1 GCA_013203805.1 Bacteroidota bacterium
GGTTTATGATCAGCTTACAGATTATCTTAACGATACATATATTAAAAAAGGTAGTGGCATCAGCCGAACCTATGCAGGTCCGTTGCCATTTCTACGCATCGATTATATCATGATAAGTGATATTTTTAAAACCAAAAATTTCACTCGTCACAGTTTAGATAAATCTGATCATTATCCCATTTCTGCGATTCTAAAATCTCGTTAAACAGAATACTCTGTTAAGGTATTGTTAACTAACTATTTCGTTAACTGTTTTATCTTAGATTTGTAAAAAAAATATTATGCAAAAGAAGATATTATATTTAGTAATTAGTTTAGTCATGCTGGCTGGCACTACCTTAAATGCACAGAGTATTTATGACTTTATCGTTGAAGATATTGATGGAAATAGTTTTAGTATGAAGCAGTTAGAAGGGAAAAAAATTATGATTGTAAATGTTGCTTCAAAATGTGGATTAACTCCTCAATATGAAAAGCTTGAAGAACTTTATAATAAATATAAGGACGATAATTTTATAATTATTGGTTTTCCTGCCAATAATTTCAAGGAGCAAGAGCCCGGAACAAATGAAGAAATTAAAGAATTCTGTATGCTGAATTATGGAGTAACTTTTCCTATCATGTCAAAAATTTCGGTTGTTGGTGAAGATATGGCCCCTATTTATAAGTGGCTTACACAAAAAGAATTAAACGGTGTTGAAGATTCATCTGTAAAATGGAATTTCCAAAAATATTTAATTAATGACAAGGGAGAATTGGAGTTTGTAATAAATCCTTGGGTTAAACCGAATAACAAAAAAATTGTTAGGTGGATTAAAGGAGATTAGTTTGAATTTGAACAAGTAAAATTGAAAATTATAAAATATTTCCATATTGCCCATTGCAAACTTATGGTGTAATAATATTTTTATTAATTTGCAGATGTATTTGAAAAGATGCATAAGCAATGAAGAAAAGGTATAAAAAGAAGAAATTCAAAAAGCTTACTTTCATGCTATCCGAACGACAAATGAAGTCGTTGGGTAATTACTGTGATGCCCGTCAAACAACCCCTAATAAGCTAATCAAGAAAAGTATTAGATTATATATTGAGAATTTTCATAAATCAGTACCCGAAAAATATCATGTTCAGCATAACCAATTAGATCTATTTAATAAAGATGCTGACACGCTATCGATGTTTGAATAGACGGCAAGGACAATTCGTATGTGAAGTTAGAGATACTTGTATCACAATGTTGTACCAGTTAAATAATTTAAGATTAATTAAATCAAAGCAGACATTTTTTTTCATAGTTTTGTATTGATTTTTCGTAAGTTATTCTCGTTAACTTCCATCACTAAAATATAAGAAATATGAAACTCAGTATCGGTGATAAAGCACCTGAATTTAAAGGAATTGACAGCTTTGGCAATAATATTGAGCTATCTGATTTCAAAGGTAAAAAGGTAATTTTATATTTTTATCCTAAGGATAATACACCAGGATGTACGAGTGAGGCTTGCGACTTACGCGACAACTACAATATGTGGATTGATAAGGGGTATGATGTTATTGGTGTTAGCCCGGATAATGAAGCATCTCATCAAAAATTTATTGATAAATACGAACTGCCATTTAAATTGATTTCAGATCCCGACAAGGTAATAATTAAACAATATGGAGCATGGGGATTAAAAAAATTGTATGGACGTGAATATGAAGGATTATTGCGAACTACCTTCGTTATTGATGAGAATGGGATAATTTCTGATATCTTTACAAAAGTAAAAACGAAGGATCATACTAACCAAATACTTGAATCGATAAAATAAACATGATATGACTAGTACTAAAGCACAAGAAAATATTGATAAGATAAGGCAGCAAAAACTTAAAGCTCTGGAGGCTACTCTAGGTAATATTGAAAAAGCATATGGTAAGGGTTCCATCATGAAACTTGGCGATGAGGCTGTAGTTAAGGTAGAATCAATATCAACTGGATCGATTGGGCTTGATAATGCTTTGGGCATTGGTGGAGTGCCAAAAGGTAGAGTTATTGAAATTTATGGTCCTGAATCATCGGGAAAAACAACTCTAGCATTACATATAATTGCTGAAGCACAGAAAAAAGGTGGTATAGCTGCATTTATTGATGCCGAGCATGCCTTCGACAGATTTTATGCCGAAAATTTAGGTATCGATACCCAGAACCTCTTGATTTCGCAACCCGATCACGGTGAACAAGCCTTGGAAATTGCTGACAGCCTGATTAGATCAGCTGCAATAGATGTTGTTGTTATTGACTCGGTAGCTGCCCTTACTCCAAAAAGTGAGATTGATGGTGAAATGGGTGATTCAAAAATGGGTCTGCATGCACGACTTATGTCACAAGCCTTACGTAAACTCACTGCCAATATCAGTAAAACTGGAACGGTGTGTATTTTTATAAATCAGTTACGAGAAAAGATCGGTGTTATGTTTGGTAACCCGGAAACAACAACTGGAGGTAATGCGCTTAAATTTTATGCATCCGTTAGGCTCGATATCCGTAGAATTAGCCAAATAAAAGATGGTGACATTATTAAAGGTAACCGGGCAAGAGTTAAAGTTGTAAAAAATAAAGTTGCACCACCTTTCCGTAAAGCTGAATTTGATATTATTTACGGCACAGGAATTTCTAAAGTTGGTGAAATTATCGACCTTGGAGTTGATTTTGGTATTATCAAGAAAAGTGGTTCATGGTTTAGTTACGGTGAAACTAAGCTTGGTCAGGGAAGAGACGCTGTTAAGTTACTATTACTTGATAACCCTGATTTAATGGAAGAACTTGAAATAAAAATAACTCAGGCAATCGCATCTGAATCTTAGAAAAAAATAAATATTTCCATAACAAACCATTGGAAACCATCATGAGCAAATTTCGCCCGGTAATATTATTATTGGTTGTTGCAACTATTTTTAGCTGTAGTAATTTTAATCAAAATAGTCATAGCTCGTATAGTGCTGATGCGGATTCTTTAACTATCCTTAGTATTATGATAACCGAGGATTCGTTAAATGCTGAATTGTTTGCAAGCAGAGCAAGATTATATCTGGAAAAAGGTAATTTGGATCCTGCTTTGCGAGATATTCAATCAGCCCTTAAAATTACACCTCAAAATCCTGAGTTATTTATTCTATTATCTGATGTTTATTTTGTCCTGGGACAAACCGACAATGCTATTGCATCGCTTAAAAAGTCGATTAGGTTAAGTCCTGATAATGTAGTTCCGCTATTAAAACTATCCGAGATATATCTTTTGCTTGAAGATCCTAATACTTCGCTTAGATATGCTGATGAGGCCATTGCTAAAGATAGGCGAAATGCTGAATCATATTATGTTAAGGCAATGATACTGATGGAAAAACGAGATACCAATCAGGCTATTACTAATTTTAGGATTTCATCAAATTTAGACACCTCTAATTACATGACATACATGCAGTTGGGAGCCATTTATAATTCAAGAGATGATACAGTATCGAAGCTGTATTTCGAAAGGGCTCTTAAGACTAAACAAGATGATGAACGCGCAATGTATTATTTGGGAATGTATTTTCAGGAGCACAATCAGTATACTAGAGCAATTAATATGTTTAGCAAACTAATTGAACTATATCCCGATAATAAACGTGCTTATTATAATATGGGATATATTTATTTGGTTGAATTTGAAGATTTTGAAAATGCCCAGGCAATGTTTGAAAAATCAGTAGCATTAAGTCCCGGATTTGTTGAAGCCGTATACAATTTAGGAAGAACCAAAGAAGCTAAGGGTGATTATGAAGGGGCATATGAACAATACAGAAAATCATTGGAAATATTACCAAATTATCCACTGGCAGTTCAAAGTCTAAACCGACTGGATGATATGTTGATAAGGCATAAAAAGTAAAAATGAACTCCCCGGTTTAGTTATATTCTAGCTTCATTACTTCTAATTCTTCAACCATTTGTGAACTAGAAACCTTGAAATCTTCAAACAAATCCCCAATACCTTCAGTATCCTGATTTGTGCCCATCAATTCAAGTTTCCTGGCTTGTTCTTCTACTTCAGGTGCACAAAAATTTGCAATTACACCTTTGATACTATGGCAGTTAAATTTAATGCCGTCATAGTCATTAGCTTCAATACTATCAGAAATTGTATTTATCCGGGCAGAATGCTCATCAATAAAAATATTAATTATTTCCAATACTATTTCTTTGTCAAAATATTGAAAATTGTCTCTGAATTGGATGATATTTATTTGTGCCATCAGTAAGAGAGTTTCGTTTAATTGTTTGCTTATTTATTATTAATCCTATTGGGATACCACAAAGTTAATAATTTTTTTCATGGGGAAACTTAACTTTGGATATTAATATTCAATTAGCTGGCTTGTCACTTAAATAAAACACAATATTTCCTCCTTTTGCTATATCACTATGTTTTAATATTTTGCTGTTAAGTAATTTATTATTTAATAATACTTTTTCAAGATAGACGTTTTTCTTACCCTGATTTATAGTACTAATGTTCAGTACCCTATCATTATCGAGTTGGAGTATTGCCTTTACAACCAAAGGACTACCAATAGCATAATTATCAGAGCCGGGAGTAACAGGGTAGAATCCCAAAGCACTAAAAACATACCATGCGCTCATCTGACCAGCATCGTCATTTCCGCAAAGTCCATCTTCGGTATTTCCATACATGGTTTCCATTATCATCCGAACACGTTCTTGTGTTTTCCAGGGAGTGTTAGTCCAATTATACAAATAGGGGATATGATGACCTGGCTCGTTGCCATGTACATAATTACCAATAATGCCATCTCTTGTTATATCTTCATTTTGTGCTATGTGTTCTTCATCAATTTCGGTTGTGAAAATTTTGTCAAGATGATCAGAGAATTCATCTTTTCCACCCATCATTGAAATCATGCTATCAATTTGATGGGGGACATACAATCCGTAATTCCAGGCGTTACCTTCAATAAAACCTTGTCCATGAGTGTCAATCGGATCGAATTCTACACGCCAATCACCATTGGATAACCTCGGCCTCATATAACCGATTTCAGGATCATAAACATTATTGAAATATTGGGATCTTTTCATGTAATTATCATAGGAATCAGAATTTCCTACTTTTTTTGCGATTTGAGCAATACACCAGTCATCATAAGCGTATTCAAGTGTTTTTGATACAGATGAGGAACTCTTGTCTTCAGGAACGTAACCTAATTTTATGTATTCCCCAATTCCATCATAATAGGGGAGGGTTGCCGTATTATTGCACGCTTCCAATGCTCTTTTTAGATTTATATCCGTTGTATTTTTAGCAACGGCATCTGCAATTACACTAACCGAATGGTATCCAACCATGCACCAGTTTTCGTTGGCATAATGACTCCAAACCGGTAACATTTTGTGTACACTTTGGTCGTGGTGCGCCAACATGGATTTTATCATATCATTATTTCGCTGTGACTGAATAATATTGAATAAAGGATGGAGTGCTCGGTAAGTGTCCCAAAGTGAAAATATTGTATAATTTGTAAAACCATCACTATGGTGGATATTTTGATCCAATCCACGAAATTGTCCATCCACATCTTCATAGATTATCGGACTTAACATTGTGTGGTAAAGTGCTGTATAGAATGTCTCCTTTTGCTCAGGAGTTTGGGTTTCAACAATAATTTTTGATAGTTCCTTATTCCATTGTTGTTGTGTCTCATCTTTTGTTTTCTCAAAATCCCAATGTGGGATTTCGGTTTTCATATTTAATATTGCACCAGCAGTGCTTACAGACGACAAAGCAAATTTGATCTTTAGCTTTTCTCCTTCTTTCATTTTGAAATCAAAGTATGCTCTGATATCGTGTCCGGCCATCTCAGGAAAATTGTGTTCCTCATCGAATTTTCTGTAGAAACCATTGTAACTAACATCATCATATTTCTTATGACCATAAACTACAATTGGCATTGAAAATGCCATTGCAAAAAATACTTTCTTGGTTCTTGCCCAACCATTGGTTTGACGGTAACCTGTAACCAAAGTGTCATTTTCAACTCTTACAAAAGTCCATACGTTCTTATCATCATAGTTGTATATATTCGATATCAAGTCCAAAATAATATGAGCGCTATCGGTTTTTGAAAATGTATATTGATGAAAACCAACTCTTGTAGATGCTGTTAACTGAACATCAATATTATAATCATCCAATTCTACTTTGTAATATCCCGGTTCTGCATATTCTGTATCGTGTGAGAAAGAAGAATGATAACCACTTTGCAATTCTCCTGCTGTCCCAGGTTCCAGCTGAAGCACTCCGGTTGTTGGCATTATAAGAAAATCTCCAAGATCACTGTGACCGGTGCCGCTGAAGTGTGTGTGGCTGAATCCAAAAATTGTGGAATCGCTGTATTGGTATCCTGAACAATATTTATAGGTATCTCTATTATACTTCCCATCTACAAACATTGGCTGTTGGTTGGTCTCAGTGCTTAACTGTACCATCCCGAAAGGGGCAGTTGCACCAGGAAAAGTATGTCCCATGTTTTTAGTTCCGATGAACGGGTTTACATGAGTTATTAGATTTGGATAGCTTACTATTTTTTCTGCCTGATTAACCGAAATCTTATAACAAGAAGTTGCAATTAGGGATAATAATAAAATACTTATTGCTTTTTTCATAAACTGGATAGCTTCATTTTTGACAAAGCTAAAGGAAAATATTGGTTCATCATCACTCCCTCCAGTACTCTTCTTTGTCCAGGGCGTTGCATCATGCAATTTGCCCATTATATATTTTTCCGAACCGTTTCATATCATCTATTAATGGCTTCTGATTATTGAAAAAAATCAAGGTTTAAATTTACAATATGATTCAATCTAAACAATATTTGTTATTTGCTAAATTCATAATCTCGTTCAATTCTTGCAATTCTAGTTTTGAAACTCCTATACCAAATCTCTTTACCCATATCTTGGGCAATTGCATGTTCAGAATTTTCTTTCCATTTTTTTATAGACTCCAAGTCACGCCAATAAGACACTGTGATTCCAAGTTCCTCTCTTGCTGTTTCAACTCCTAAAAAGCCATCTTGTTCAGAAGCTAATTTCATCATTTTGGTGGCCATTTCTTCATACCCAATATCGATATCAGATATTACATTACTGAAAATAACTGCGTAATACGGTGGGCTAGGGGTTTGTGCTATCATAACTATGGTACTTGTTCTTCTGCTAGTTTATTCTTTTATACATAACTACAGCTGATTCATTATTTAATTCGCCTTTGAATAATTGAATTGAATTATTCATGATATCTTTAGTAGGGAGATTATTATAATCCAATAAATTTGCAATCTTTCCTAAGTCGGTTTTTTTAGCTTGTAGTATTTTCAAATTCATCCATATGTGATTTATTGGATTATGTTAATCGGTTGGAATTGGAATTTTATGTAGCCTGAGAAATGATAGTTTATCCCAGTAACCCCGTTGAAATTTTATCTTTCCTTCAATGATATGAAAAAAACCACAACCTCTTAATCCAAGTGGATCCTTCCATTCCAAAATTACCCAATCTCTATCTTCGAATATATTCTCAATTATGCAAACCATATCTGCAGCAGCAAACTCATCATGAAACATTTGCTTAATTTTAGTCTTACCAACAATTGGTTTGTTAGCAACCTGGTGATTTATTGCATCATCATGATATAGCTCACTAATTCCATCAGTATCACCATCGTTAAATAAGGATACCCACTTTTTAATAAGTTCTTTATTTGCCATTTGGGTGCAAATTACTAAACATAACAATTAATACATATCACTTGGCAAAATTAATTGTTCAGCAGTAAAGTGGCAACTAACCATATGGGCATATTCCAAACTATGCAAAAAACAAAAATGCGGGATATTATAAGCTTGATTTCCTGATGATCAGGTTTGTTATCAAAAAAAACGATGGCAGTTTATAACTATTTGCCGTTTACCGGCTTTCCATTTATGTATTGACCTAAGACCGTTACTTCCTTGGTTTTTCCATAATGAAATGCAGCTTGTTTCATTTCCTCAAGTGTATCTGATCTAAGTTTAATTCCGGATTTGCTTCCCTTTGTTCTTACTTCAATATAATAACCGTCTCTCAATCTTCCCGGTCTTGTTGGAGGTCTTCCCATTTTATAGTATAATTTTTTTCAAATTTAAATCTATTTGTAGATTAGTATTTTACTAAAATAATCTACGAAATATATCGATAAAACCCTCACGTTAATTGGCCAAGACGTGAGGTCAAATCGCATTTGGGTTTAATTTCGGTATAAAAATAGTAAAATATTTAACATATTTGCCATAAAAACGACAGAAGAGCTATTTTAATGTCCACATAGGTGATCTTTTAACACTAATTAACTTAATATTTAAACTATTAACTACATTCTCTACTGTGCAAAGAATACTAACTCTATAAAAATAATAATCTTACTATCAAAATATTCCTTCAATCAAATCATCATTTGCAATATTTGGAATTGTAACCACTAAATTAGGGTTTAGTTCCATAGCTCTTTTAATAGTTGTAACGGCACCTTTGTTTCTGGCCCAACTACGTCGCGAAATCCCATTGTTCACATCCCAATAAAGCATATTGCTAAGACGTCTATCTGAGTCTGCACTACCATCCAATAGCATTCCAAAGCCACCGTTAATAACTTCTCCCCAACCAACACCTCCACCATTGTGAATACTAACCCAAGTGGCACCTCTAAATGAATCTCCGATTACATTTTGTATTGCCATATCAGCTGTAAAGCTTGACCCATCGTAGATATTGGATGTTTCCCTATATGGTGAATCGGTACCACTAACGTCATGATGGTCGCGTCCAAGAACTATAGGTCCTGATAATTTACCTTCACGTATTGCCTTATTAAAAGCAGTGGCAATACTAATTCTACCAATTGCATCCGCATATAAAATTCTTGCCTGAGAACCAACCACAAGCTTGTTTTCTTTGGCTCCTTTTATCCACTGGATATTATCAGCCATCTGACTCTTAATATTATCTGTAGATGTTTCCATTAATTCATTTAGAACAGCAGTTGCTATGTTATCTGTAATATCTAGATCCTCAGGTTTCCCTGATGTACAGACCCATCGGAAAGGACCAAACCCATAATCAAAAAACATGGGTCCCATAATATCCTGAACATAAGATGGGTATTTGAAATCAATACCATTTGGTGCCATAACATCTGCCCCGGCACGTGAAGCTTCAAGCAAAAAGGCGTTCCCATAATCGAAGAAATATGTTCCTTTTGCAGTGTGCTTATTAATGGAATCTGCCTGTCGGCGAAGTGATTCGTGGACCTTTTCTTTAAAAGAATCCGGGTCAGTAGCCATTATTTCGTTTGATTCATCATATGATAGACCAACTGGGTAATAACCTCCAGCCCAAGGATTGTGCAACGATGTTTGATCAGATCCTAAGTCAACAAATACATTTTCTTTCTCAAATATTTCCCATACATCAACAATGTTACCATCGTATGCTATGGAAATAACTTCTTTGTTCTCTTTAGCATTTTTCACTCGTTCAACCAATTGGTTTAGATCGCTAATTATTTCATCAACCCAACCTTGTTCATGTCGTTTATGAGACGCCATTGGGTTTACTTCGGCAGTTACTGAAACAACTCCCGATATGTTTGCTGCTTTTGGTTGTGCGCCCGACATCCCACCTAACCCAGAAGTTACAAATAACTTACCTGCAAATGGATTTTCGTTTTCCTTGGCAACTTTTCTGGCCGCATTCATAACTGTAATAGTTGTGCCATGCACAATCCCTTGTGGGCCAATATACATATACGATCCGGCAGTCATTTGGCCATACTGAGATACTCCTAGTGCATTAAATTTTTCCCAGTCGTCGGGTTTTGAATAGTTGGGTATTACCATGCCATTTGTAACTACAACCCTAGGTGCATCTTTATGTGATGGAAAAAGTCCCATTGGGTGACCCGAATACATTGCCAATGTCTGTTCTTCTGTCATGGTAGCAAGATATTTCATGGTAAGCAGATACTGTGCCCAATTTTGAAACACTGCTCCGTTGCCACCATATGTTATAAGCTCCTCAGGGTGTTGGGCAACAGCAGGGTCGAGATTATTTTGAACCATTAGCATAATGGATGCTGCCTGCTGGCATCGCTGTGGGTATTCATCAATTGGACGAGCATACATGTCATAATCAGGGCGAAACCTATACATGTATATTCGACCATATTTTTCAAGTTCTTCGGCAAATTCTAGTGCTAGAATTTCGTGATGGGTAGTTGGGAAATATCTTAAAGCATTTTTTAGTGCCAAACGTTTTTCATCGATCGTTAAAATATCTTTCCTTTTCGGTGCATGACTCACTTTGGAGCTAAGCTCTTTTTTAATTGGAAGATCGATAGGTATTCCTGCTAATATACTGTTTTTGAAATCGTTACTTTTCATGATGTCTGAGTAATATATTTGGATCAAAATTAGTACACTTTTTTGTATTGAATGAATGGAATCGAACAATATTATAGTGCAGCCAAACAGATTCAATTTGTAAAATCATGCTATGCTAATCCCTAGACGCAGTGATGGAATCTCTTGGATTTGTCCCCGCCCCTTGGGGCGAAATAATATTGTATTCAATTGAAATACCTCGTCCGCTTATGGTATTTCATTTCCTATTGCACTAATTATTCAAATTTATTGTCTATGTGTAGCTTTTATTAGAATATCCTGTTTGTTCTTTTTATACACTTCTATAACATAAACCCCATCAGAAATATTAACAATTCGCTCAGGTGCAAACTGATAAATCACCATTTTCTTAACTTCTCTGGCATTTAGAATATGAGTTTTAGATAGTTCACCGGTCCTACTATCAAGTTCATATTGCGTTAGATATCCACCTAATCCAGCAACATGAGTAGCAGGTTCTTCTTTTAAACCCAGATTTAGATTTTTTGCATTATCCATATATAGAAAATAATGTTTACCGCTGTATGTAAAATGCCTAAACGACATATCTTTTTTCCCGGTATTTCTTCCATGTTGCTTTTTAGGTAGTTTTTTAAGCCAAACAAGTTCACCATCTGAATCAATCTTTGCAACTATAATATCATTAAAGTAGTGCGTTACACTGGTTGTTTTACCTGTAGTAGTAACAACATAAGCTTGTTCACCAATAAGGACTACTGAACCATCATCCTCAACTATTATCTTCATCATACTGAGGTTAGAGAATTCGGCTTTTTCACCAGATTTTTTATCGTTCTTCCGTATGGTTTTATTGCTTTCATTCTGATTAAGAACATCAAGAGGAAATTCGAATGTTGACTTGTCTTTGACTATTCCATTTTCATCCATTCTTAGATAAAATATGCCTCGTGCATCGTGGATATCTTTATTGCTGATTGTATAGTATCCACCCATTATCAGGTCATTTTCATAACCCTGATACAACGAAATAGAGTTGATCATCTTGCTCCCTAGAGAAGTCTGAAATATTTTTACTTCATCAGAATCAGGACTTATCTTTATTACTTCAATTCGATAATTAGGTTTTCCTTTTACTAATTCCATAGAAGATGCACTTCCTTTATATATCATTGAAAGAAGATATACATTAGCCTTATGATCTATATGGTAATCAATATTATCCATTTTTTTTTCAGTATATGGCATTCTCACTTCTTTGGACCAAACTTTGGTTAGATTACTAGTGAAAACATTAAATCCAATAACATCATTGCTTTTGGCGTCATTTCTCTTGCCGGGTTTTTTTCTGTATCTAATTAGTAGTAAGGAATCATCATTAGAATTATAGAATTTGAATTTATCAACTATCTGTACACCATATAGTTTGCCTGTTCCTGCTATAGTGCCTGTAACTTTACCATCAACACTAATTAGTAGTTTTCCTTTACCTTCTAAATTTCCTGTTGCCAAGTTTACTTCTTGGTAGAATAGCTGTTCTTTTTCATTTTTCTTATCCCATAAAGAATAGAAGAAGAATAGCTTATCATCTATTTCTCTGATTGACTCAACTACAATTTTATCAGGTAAACCAGTAATGTTTTTTGTTGACTCCAGTTTTAAAGTAGAAGTACTAAATTTTTGGATAACATATCCGTCTTTTGTGTGTTTAAATGCAAAAATGTTATCTCCAATATTAAAATACTGTCTTGAGTATGAGTCAATTACCTTGTAGGGTCGACTAATTTCAATATCAAAATCTTTTGGAACTGGTGATTGCGCGATAACAACAAAAGGAAATACCATCAAGAGGATGGTTTTAATCAGGTTTTTCATAATATTAATCGGTTTATATTTAGCTTAGTATTGTCTATATTTTTTCCTTTGAGTTTTTAAGAATATTAAAGAGAAACTCACGAGAGCGAAACAGTTGCGCTTTAACTGTGCCAAGTGGAAGGTTAAGTTCCTGTGCAATTTCATCGTAAGAATATTCTTTGAAATATCTCATCTCGATTAGTTTCTTATAATGTGGCTTTAATCGATTAACAACCTCACGCATTAAATCAATTTTCTGGGTTTTAATAAATTGTTCTTCAGGATCAAGGCTTTGGGTTACTACCTGAACCGACATGTCTTCGTCACCTATATTAGTATTTATAGCAAAACTCCCTTTGCTCTTCTTACGCATGAAGTCGATACAGTTGTTAGTTGCAATTTTAAACAACCAGGTGCTAAAAGCATATTCCGAAGTATATTGGTTAAGATTTTTAAATGCTTTTCCAAATGCTTCAATTGTAAGATCGTCAGCATCATGCTGGTCGCCGGTCATTTTTAACATTGTAAAATAGAGTGAATCACGGTAATGGTGCATTAGTTCAGCATAAGCATGTTGGTCGCCCTGCTTAAGTGCAAGCTGAATTAGTTCGTAGTCCCGCTGTCCTTTTTCTGTTAGCTTTTGATTCACTTCCAATCTCCCTGTTTTCTTGTTAGGCTAAGTATTGTTACAAACGACATTAAAATTATGTAAATAATATCGCCAATCAGCGAAAATAGCAATATTTGATTTTCGCCTAACTTGGACGTTGCTTTTTTTTGAATGAAAAACTTTGTAACCATCACAATTAGCATTATTACAAGAGTAGCAATCAGTAGAGTATTATTAAAAAGTAGTGTAATTAATGATAGGTAAAATAAAAGTTGAGATATGCTAAACCCTCCCAGTAGAATCTTGAATTTTAATAAGTAGGAACTACTTGTAGATAAATGGCGTTGTTTTTGACGAAACCAGTTACCAAATGTATTCTTTGCTTCCGAATACACAAAACTGTCTTGTGAAATCTCGATCTTCGTGTTGGTAGGGGAGGCCACTTCTCTGATAAACAAATCATCATCACCCGATGAAATATTATAATGAGAGGTAAATCCTTTGTTTTTATAAAAAAGGGATTTTCTATAGCTTAGATTTCTGCCAACTCCCATATAGGGAAGCCCCATCAGTGCAAACGAAAAATACTGAAGGGCAATCATAAAAGTGTCGTATCGAATTATAAGATTTAATAAACCTTTCGATTTTATATATGGTCCATAACCAAGTACTACTTCTGTTTTTGATGTGTAATGAGAAGCCATCAGCTCAATCCACTTATTTGATGTGGGCTTACAGTCAGCATCGGTTAGTAGAAGTATTTCATTTTTTGCAGACTTAATTCCAATTGATAAGGGAAATTTTTTTCCTTTAAAGAAGTTTAAATCTTGTTCTATTGTAACTATTCTCAAATTGCTATAATCACGCTGAAAATCTTCTAAAATTTGTCGGGTGTCATCGGTAGAAGCATGATTAACAACAACCACTTCAAAATCAGGATAATCTTGATTTAATATTGAAGGAAGGTTTTTTCTTAGGTTATAATCTTCATCATGTGCCGAAATAACAACCGATACAGGTTGATGTTCTGTAACCTTCTCAATATTTCCTTTATAGAAAGCAAGCTTAGAGAAAATTACTAAATAATATGTCAGCTGAATTATTGCAGATATTAAAAATATTGCTCCAACTATAATTTCAAAAATTGAAAGATTAAGTAATATTGTTGAAAAATCCATAAGTATTGCAAAATTATCCAACTTATGCGATTTCCAGTATCTTTGCCAAAATTTTTATTTGATGCAATTTAAACTTCAATCCAACGATCCAAAAAGTTCAGCCAGAGCTGGTGAAATATCAACCGATCACGGGAATATTCAAACGCCTATTTTTATGCCGGTTGGTACAATTGGTTCTGTAAAAGGAATTCATATTAGCGATGTAAAAAATGATATTAATGCAGATATTATCCTTGGTAATACGTATCACCTTTATTTAAGGCCTGGTTTGGATGTGATAGAAAATGCAGGAGGATTGCATAAGTTTAATAGCTGGGATAGACCAATTTTAACCGATAGTGGTGGCTATCAGGTATATTCGCTTGCCGACAGAAGGAAATTAAAAGAAGAGGGGGTAGTTTTTCAATCTCACATTGATGGGTCACGACATAATTTCACGCCGGAAAATGTTATGGATATTCAGCGAAGCATAGGTGCTGACATTGTTATGGCTTTCGACGAATGTACTCCATACCCATGTGATTATGATTATGCAAAAGATTCGATGGGTATTACACATAGGTGGCTTGATAGATGCATAACCAGATTCAACGAAACTCAACCCAAGTACGATTATCAGCAAAGTCTATTCCCCATTGTTCAGGGAAGCACGTATAAAGATCTGCGAAAGCAATCTGCTGAATATATAGCTTCAAAGGGTGCTGATGGAAATGCCATCGGAGGTTTGTCGGTTGGTGAGCCGCATGAAATGATGTATGAAATGACAGAATTAGTCTGCAATATACTTCCAAAGGATAAACCACGTTATTTGATGGGTGTTGGTACACCAGCTAATATATTGGAAGGAATTGCACATGGCGTGGATATGTTCGACTGTGTTATGCCAAC